>CAYGZN010000012.1:0-18680 GCA_964354355.1 uncultured Burkholderiaceae bacterium
CGATACTGCTCCACCCAAACGAACAGTCACATGATGGGGGTCAACGGAGTCGCTTATTTCGCGCCTGAAGGACCACGATTCGATACTGCACACCGCCGATTGGGCTGACGGTACGTTCGGGTCCCTCGAACGCTACCGTCTGCGCCGGGACCGGGTTGGAGCCGCCTGCCGAACCCCGGTATGCGAAACACCTTAGACCAGTGGCCCGTACCGACTCAGATCCGGCGGTTGCGGGGTCGACGTGCTGGCCGGCGCCTGAGGCTTCGGCAGGAACACCAGCCGGCACCGCCGGCACGCCAGCAGCGGAGTGCGCTGGGTGTCGAACAGGTAGACCGGCTCGAAGCGGTCACCGCAGCGGCCTAACCGCTTCAAATGTGCCCGGCACCGTGTGCGACTGAAACATCACGAGACACTGCTCGTCTCCGTACACCACGATGTCATCGCGACCATCACCGTCTAGGTCACCGCTCGTCAGCCGCGAAACCGCAACCGGCATCTCGATCTCGGCCGCCAGCAAGAAAGCGCCACGGCCGTCGTTGAACAGCAGATTGGTGCGTGATCTTACGATCGGGGGCCGCAGCGGGCCTCCGGACTCAGGCCAGAACCCAGCGAGCGCAGCATCGACTATGCCGTCACCGTTCAGGTCTGCAAACACCGCATCGAGGTTGCCTTTCAGGTTGGCAAGCGACGTATAGACTGGCGCGCCGAATCCCCGCGTCGAGGGTTGCGGAACGACGACGAGTTTGGCCTTGTAGTCGATACTCGACGGCGCCAATGATGCGAGCAAATCAGGGCGACCATCGCCGTTGGCATCCGCGATCGCTAGTTGATCTACATTCATCCCTGTCTGCGGCGCCAAGACCTCTGAAGCTAGGAATTCGCCACCCGGTTGCTGGAAGAGCGCAACGATTCCTCCGCTCGATGGGTAGGCGCCAAGAGGCGATACGTAGATCCAAGCCAGCAGGTCAGCCCGTCCGTCGCCGTCAACGTCGCCCGCAACGAGATTCCCGACACGGCCCGGTAGTGCAACTGCCACCGGCAGACCAAAGATGCCACGCTTTGCCGAGTCCTGGTAGCGAACCAAGATACCTCTGGCCGGACTCGATCCGTCGATCACCGCTACGTCCAGCGCGCCATCACCATTGAGATCGGCGATCACCGCCTCATAACCACCGTTCATGAACGCCTGCGGCGCGAGAAATGTTCCGGGGTAGGCGCCGTCCTGTGTCAGCATCCATACCGTGCCAGCCTCGGGGTCGGTAATTACGGCATCCGGCTTGCCGTCACCGCTGAGGTCGGCCAAATCAAGCTGCCATGGCGAGCTACCGACGACAGTCATTGTCGGTGCAGCGAAGGCGGAGGACGCAATCTGTCTGTATATGAGCAGATACCCTTCCCATTGCCCCGCCTTACCCTGCTGCGCAAGTGTGAGGACATCAGCCCTCCCGTCGGCATCGACGTCAGCAACTAGGACATCGGTCTCAACCCACGATGGCGGCAAATCACTGTGATCATGACCACCGCACGCGAGAAGCGCAGCTGCAATCAGCACGCCAACCAGCGCAATCGGAACGCGTCGCGCACACATACCAGCCTCCTGAATCGCAGGCTAGTACGATTCGATAAGGCCCGTATTGCGCGGAGTCAAGACATTGCCGAGGACTGCGCGCGAATCTGCCGCATCACTCAGAGTAGGCCTCGTCGGCGCGGTGCGTTGCGAGTCCATAGATCCAACGAAGGACTGCACAAGGCCGCCCGAGTCGCTCAGCGGCCCGTTGCGCCTCGGACCGGCGGTCGCGGGGTCACAGCCGTACACGGCGCGTCCGGTCGTGGCAGGAGCCGTATCGATCTACAAGTTCGACGCGGCACCTGTCAACGGCCTGCCCCGGCTGACGAGTTCTGAGTGCGGCGGAAATCATCGGCTGGTGAGTTCCAGTCAAGCCTGAATCGCCGTCATCAACGTTGGGTCCTTCGCGAAGCCGCGAGGCGCCGATGACCCGTCGATCCGGCTTGCGGCGTTCTTCGGCACGACACTCGCGTCCATCGTCGGGCGCCTTGGCTGGCATTGCGGTGTGAGGGTCGGGTTCGTGCACTTGTCCGCCGCGCAGACCGTCGGTCCGCTGCCGGCCGGGCTGAATCCCTACAACAACGGCTTTGCCGCTGGCATCGAGGCTGCCGTGCCCGTTCCCCTGATCATCGCGATCCGCGCCCGGTCGAGCCACCGGAGACGAGCAGCAGGAGCTGGCGACGGCGGCCGGCGCGCCCGCGAAGGACGCAGTGGGTCCGGGGCAGCGTTGACGCCGCGGCCCGCGTGGCGGTAGTCTCGCCGCGATGCAGTGCCTCGCGCCGCATCCATCGAATCATTTGAACGCAGTACCACGCAGCAGCGAGGACCACGAGGTGAACGTGACGGCGAAGCGCGATTCGCGCACGGGTCAGCGGTCACCGCACGATCCACGCATCGACGTTCGTGGCTGCGAACTGCAGCAGCTCGACCACGCGATGGATCGCGCGGCGCAGCGCACGCGCTTGCGTCGTCCTTTCGGAACTGGGCGCTCGAGAGCTTTCTCTGCGACGGGCGGCCGATCCGTCCCCAGGCCCGGCTCATCGAGCCTCTCGCCGCGATGGTCGTCAAGCTGACGAGTGGGCGCGCGACGGAGCCGCGTTTGCAGGTATCCCGCTCACAGGCGCCGCCCGGCGTTCCGGCTGCGCGCAGTTTCCAGCCATTGCGCTCCGATGACAACCTGAGGTCAACGAATTGAACAATCCCTGCCGCGTCCTCGGCCGAGCCAGCGTCTTGGCAGCAACCTGGGGCGCCGCCGCGATCGCGCTCGCGCAGACGCCGCCTTCGCTCGCCGACTGCGCCACGATCGCTGCCGACCGCGAGCGCCTTGCGTGCTACGACCGTGCGAGCGGACGAGCGATCGCGGACGCGCCGGTGCCCGCTCCTGCGCCGGGACTGCCGCCTGCCGTGCCGCCGCCGGTTCTGGGCGATGTTTCCCGGCAGCCCGCGGGTGCTCGGCGTGCGCCGCCATCGCTGATCGATTCCGCATGGGGATTCGATCCCGACTCCAACCGGTACGCCATCGATCTCTACCATCAGAACTACCTGCTCTTCGCGCGCTGGACCAGCAACCTCAATACGGCGCCGTACGAGCCACTCTTCCAGGCTGGCGGGCAGTATGGACAGCTCGACTCGACGGAGGCGAAGTTCCAGTTGAGCTTCAAGATGCGGCTGTGGACAACCGACGACCGGCGCTGGGGCGTGTGGGCGGCCTACACGCAGCAGAACCAGTGGCAGGTCTTCAACGCAGACCTCTCGCGTCCGTTCCGCGAAACGAACTACATGCCGGAACTGCTCGTGAGCTACCGGCCCGGCGTGGACCTCGGCGGCGGCTTCCAGTGGAATCTGCTGAACCTGGGCTTCAACCACCAGTCGAACGGGCGGACCGACGCGCTCTCGCGCAGCTGGGACCGGGCCATCGCGACGTTCGGCGTCGAGCGCCAGAACCTCGCCCTGCTGGCGAGTGTCTGGCATCGCCTCAAGGAAGATCAGGCCGAGGACGATAATCCCGACATCACCGACTACTACGGCTACGGCAGCCTCACGGCGATCTACAAGTGGCGAGGCAATAGCTTCACGTTGATGGGCCGCGGCAATGCGCGGGCCGGCAAGGGGGCTGTACAGGCCACATGGATGTCGCCCCGGCTGCTCGGTCTGCTGCGCGCTTACGTCCAGGCGTTCAGCGGCTACGGAGAGAGCATGATCGACTACAACTGGAACCAGACGACGATCGGCATAGGCGTCGCAATCAACGACGAGCTGTAGCGCGCGGCGGCGACACCCGACCAGCGAGGGATTCGTGCACGATGCGAATTCGACGGCAAGGGCGGCCACGATCAAGCGCGTTGCGATCTTCATGCCGCGTCGACAGTCCGCAGCCGTACAGTTGCGAGCAGACGAAAGCCCTGCACGGTTGAACGTCGAAGAAGCGACGGACACCGGCGGCCAACGCCTTCGAGCGGCTTCGCAAGCCGACGCGGTGCGAGAGGCTCCTGGCTGAGACGAATACGGTGGTGCCGTGGGCGGGGCTAGCCAGCCTCTTCGTCGTTCGATACACGCTCTTGCGAGTAGTCCGTCCGCAGCAATAAAGCGGAGAAGGGTTGCCCCGACTTCTCGAAGAGATCGGCCGGCAAATCGATCGAAACTCGATGATCGAACATTGCCTACTCATCCTTCAGCCGCCCCTCGGAGCCCTGAAGCTTCCGAGAGCCACCGCCCCATGCGCACCCCGGGTCTGTCAGGCTTCCTCGAAAGCCCTCGGAGGCGAGAATGCAGGCGACACACCGGACGCCAACTGTCAAGCGGTACTTGACGGTGCTGCTTGCGATCGGCACGCGTAGGGCTGGACCGAACCGGCTCGCAGCGTCGGGCGGGAAACGGGATCGGCTCATCGTCATAAGAGGGGGTGCCGCATGATATGGACAATGGTAGCGGTCACTGGGCTGGCAGTCGCATTGAGCACGGCGCACGCCAGTGAACCTGCTCATACTGGGCAGTTTCCCATCGTCGATGCGCATGGGCACATTGGTGCTTCCTTCAACGTGACCAAGCTCCTCGAGGACATGGACCGGAATGGTGTGTCGAAGCAGATCGTGATGGCGCGCGCCTACCCAGGCAAGGACGACTCTGATCTGGCGGGAGATGACCAGTTGGCTCTCAAACTCGCCGAGACATATCCGGGGCGGTTCTATCCGTTGGTCGGCATGCAACGCCCGCTGCTCACCGGCGCTCACAAATGGACAACGCCGGACGCCGATGTCGAATCGCTGATTCGACAAACAGAGAGCAAGCTCGCATCCAGACGATTCTTTGGCATTGGGGAGTTCATCGTCCGCCATTGGGCCTATCCACCAGGGGGAGTTCACGCGGAGCAGGACAATCCGATCTACTCGGAGTTGATGCGGCGTTTCAGCGTGCTGGCAGCCCGGTATGACGTTCCGATGGTGATACATATGGAAGGCTATCCGGCACTCGTCGACGATTTCTCGAAGCTGATCAGTGAAAACCCCGGCACGCGCTACGTATGGGCCCATAACTGCGGTCGCAGCAGCGCAGCGGTTATCCGCAGCCTGTTGTCGCGTTTCCAGAATCTGTATTGCGATCTTGGAGGCATGACGGGTGAGGTGACAGGCTATGGGACAGGCTGGCCTCGCAAGGAGGAATTCACATCGCTGATCGAGCGCTCTGGAGTGCTTACCCCCGAGATGAAATCTCTGTACGAAGCGTTTCCGGACCGCTTCATGGTGGGCATGGACGTTGCGCACGCGCCAGCCATGCGGATCTATGCAGGGCGCGTGCAGCGCTCTCGCGAGTTGCTCGACCAACTCAGCCCAGAGACAAGGGCAAAGATCGCCGAGCAGAACGCGATCCGCGTCTTCAGGCTCGCCAGATGATGTGTTGGCGATCAGCACATCGGCGATCGCAGCGTTGGCTCGCAAGCGACTTCAATCTCGGACGCGACCGTCTATTTGAAGAGACAATCGAATTCGTCGAAAACCGCCGGCGCCGGGTCGATACGCACCACGAACCCGCCAGCGCCCGAGTTTGCAAACCGCAGAACGGTTTGCGCTCGCTGCGTGCTCGCGCCTCCCGATACGTCCCGGACCGCCCCGACCTTGGGGTACGCCCAATAAGGAGAGCGCGCCGCCCCGCCCCGCTTCACAGGTAGCAACCGGCGGACGATTCACTCCGCCAGCATGCCGAGCCGCGCGAGCACCGGCTCGCCGCGGCCGCGCGCAGCCGCCATCGCCAGGTCGAGCTGCGCGAACACATCGCCCGGCGCGGCGAAGCGGCCCGGGAACCGACTGCCCGCCCAGTGCGCGCCGACGTGCACGTTCAGCGCGGCGGCGTGCGCGTCGCCGGCGAGCACCGCCTGCAGGGATTCCTCGTAGCCTTCGGTCGGCACGACCACGGCCTGCGGACACAGCCGCCCGATCAGCGCGGTCAGCGGGCCCCTGGCCGGCGTCGCGATTCGCAGGCCGGCGCAGCGCGCGATGTCCCCGTGGGCCGCCAGCGGCGAGCCCATCGGCGCGAACAGCGCCGCGCCGGTCGACTCGATCGGCGACGAGAACGCGAGCACCGTGCGGCGCTCGGGAACGACCGCCTTGAAGGCGAGCACGTCGACCTCACCGGCCAGCAGGGCCGCCTCGGACCGCTCCAGGGCCAGCGGCACGAACTCGGCCGTGCAGCCGCTCGCGGCAACAATGCCCGCGACGCGTTCGATCAGCGAGCCGGTCGGATGTCCGTCAGCGAGCCAAGCGAAGGGTGGGAAAGGATCGTCGAAGCCGATTCGCAGGTGCACACCGAGTTCCCGCTGTTGCAGCCGCCAAGACTACACTGGAGTCCCCGCGTTCGCCGAGCGACCCGAGCCACCGCCATGCACGCCTCGACCCTGCCTCCCGAGATCCTCGAACGCATGACCGCGCGGCGCGGCCGGCCTTATGCGTTTCCGCAGCTCGACCCGGCGCGCACCGCGCTGGTGGTGATCGACATGCAGAATGCGTTCGTTGCGCCCGGGGCGCCCGCCGAGGTGCCGCTCGCCCGTTCGATCGTGCCGAACATCAACCGGCTGGCCGCCGTGGTGCGGCGCGCCGGCGGGCGCGTCGCCTGGGTTCGCACACACGCCTATCCGCAGGAGCCGGGCGGCGGCTGGCCGGTGTTCTTCGGGCAAATCTTCAGCCCGGAGCTGGCGCAGGCGTACGTGGGCGCGCTCACCGCGGGGTCGCAGGGGCACGCGCTGTGGGACGCGCTCGAGGCCCTGCCGTGCGACATGCACGTCGCAAAGACCCGCTTCAGCGCATTCCTGCCAGGTGCCTGCGACCTCGCCGAGCGGCTCGCCGCAGCGGGAATCGACACCGTGCTGATCGTCGGCACGCTCACCAACGTCTGCTGCGAGTCGTCGGCCCGCGACGCGATGATGCGCGGGCTGCGCGTGGTGCTGGTGGAGGACGCCAACGCAACGCGAAGCGATGCCGAGCACCAGGCGACGCTGGTCAGCATCCACCAGGTGTTCGGCGACGTCCGGCGCACGGACGACGTGATCGGCCTGCTCGACGCCGGCAGCGGCTGAGCGGCACCGGTGCCCACCCGGGCCTGATCGCAGGCCCGTCACGGCCACGCTCGCTCAGTGCCCGCCCAGCACCGAATCAGCGCTCCATCAGCCCGGGCAGCCACAGCGTGATCACGGGGACCGCAATCAGCAGCGCAAGGCGCAGCACGTCCGCGGCGATGAACGGCACCAGCCCCCGGAACATCACGCCAACGCGGATCTCCGGCAGCATCGAGTGCAGCATGAACACGTTGAACCCGACCGGCGGCGTGATCAGGCTGATCTCGGTGGCGACGACGACGATCACGCCGAACCAGACCGGGTCGTAGCCGAGCCCGGTGACGATCGGAAAGAACACCGGCACCGTCAGCAGAACCATCGACAGGCTCTCGAGCACGCAGCCCAGGACGAAGTAGATCGCCACGATCACGGCCATCACCGCCAGCGGGTGGACCCCGAAGGCGGTGACCGCCTCCTGCAGCAAGCGGGTGAAACCGCTGAGGTCGAGGAAGTTGTTGTAAAGGACCGCGCCGACCAGCACCAGCAGCATGACCGCCGACGTGCGCATCGACTCCGCCAGCACGTCGCGCAGCGTGCGCAGGGTGAGCGCACCGCGCACCAGCGCGAATAGGAACGCGCCGAACGCACCGACCCCGGCCGCCTCGATCGGCGTGAAGACCCCGGCGTAGATCCCGCCCAGCATCACCACGAAGAGCAGCGCGATGCCCCACACGCGGCTCACCGCGCGACCCCGCTGCGCCCACGAGCTGCGCTCGCCGCGCGGGCCGGCCGCCGGGTCCCGGGCCACGCTCCAGGCGACCGCACCCAGGTAGCCGAGGATCCCGATGACCCCCGGGATTACGCCGGCCATGAACAGCGCGCCGATGTTGGTGTTGGTCATGATCCCGTAGATCACCAGGATCACGCTTGGCGGGATCAGGATGCCCAGGGTGCCGCCGGCCGCGATCGACGCGGTCGCCAGCCCCTCGGAATAGCCGTAGGCCCGCATCGAGGGCATGGCGACCCGCGCCATCGTCGAGGCGGTCGCCATGCTCGATCCGCACACCGACGAGAAGCCGCCGCACGCCAGGATCGTCGTCATCGCCAGACCGCCGCGACGGTGTCCGAGGAAGGCATACGCCGCCTCGTACAGCTCCGACGACAGGCGGGCGCGCGCAACGAAGTTGCCCATCAGCACGAACAGCGGCAGCGTCGCCAGGTTGTAGTTGCGAACCGTGTCGAAGGTGACCTGCCCGACCATCGCCAGCGCCGCGCCAGGTCCGAGCAGCGCAGCCGACCCGGAGAATCCGACCAGGAACAGCGCAAAGACGATCGGCAGGCCGCTGAACAGCAGCGCAAAGAGCACGAGGAAGGCACCGCCCGCGAGCATCGACCCGGACCGGCTAGCGGCGCAGGAAGGGCGTGATCGCCAGGATCGCGCCGCACACGACCAGGCTCGCGGTGACCAGCATCGCCAGCGGCGCCAGCGGCAGGCCGAGCGTCTGCGTGCCGTCGCCGTAGGCGGCCATCCGCGCTGCCAGCCCGTACACCGCCCACGCGACGCCCGCGCAGACGACGCCCGCGAGCACACCGAGCACCCGGTCCCGCACGCGGGCGGCGCACGGGCCCAGCAGACCGTCGATCAGCGTGATGCTGACGTGCTCGCCGCGCAGCGACACCACCGGCAGCGCCACGAAGACCAGCACGCCCATCAGGTACTCGGTCAGCTCGAAACTCGCCGGCAGCGGCGAGCGGAACAGGTAGCGGCCGATCACGTCGACGACCGTCACCATCATCATTGCGAACAGCCCGAAGGCGGTGATGCCGTCGACGACCGCGGCCCAGCGGCCGCCCGGGGCGGAGGATTCGACCGGGTCGGCCATCGCCGGCGGGCTTCAGCGCTTGTATCCGGAAACCTGCTCCCGGAAGAACTTCATCGCGCCCGCGCCGTCGACGCCGCGCTTGGTTGTCGCTTCCGCGACCCACTGCGTGTCGAACTCCGCGAGGCGCTGGCGAAGCTCGGCCATGAACGCAGCATCCGGATCGATCACCTGGTTGTCGGACAGCGTCGCGGCGACCTCGCGGTCGGTCTCGTCCCAGGCGCGTCCGGCGAGCCGCGCGAACGCCTCACCCGAGATCCGCTCGATCGCCTCGCGGTCCTGGGGCGAGAGACTCGCCCATTTCGCCTCGTTGACGATCACGAAGAACGTCGAGTTGAACAGCCCGCCCGGGATCCGGGTGTTGTACTTGAGCAGCTTGCCCAGGCCGAAGGACCCGACGGCGTCGTTGGTGAACAGTGTCGCGTCGGCGACGCCACGCGAGAGGATCTCGAAGGTCTGAGGCGCCGGGGCCGAAACGACCGCCGCGCCGAGCTTGGCCACGATGTCGTTCTGCACCCCGCCGCCGGCCCGGACCTTCAGCCCCTGGAAGTCGGCGACGCGGCGGATCGGCGCCTTGGGGCTCCAGATGCTGCCGGGGCCGTGGGTCATCAGGCCCAGCAGCCGGACCCCCTGGTACTCGTTGCGGGCCGCGAAGTACTTCTCGTGGGTGCGCCACAAAGCGACCGACATCGCCTCGGCCGAGTCGCCCATGAACGGCAGTTCGGCGAGCTTGGGCAGCGAGAACCGGTCGGGCGTGTAGCCGTGCACGCCCATGGCGAGGTCGGCGACCCCGTCGCGAACCAGGTCGAACTGCCGGGGCGGCGCGCCCAGCGAGGTGGTGGTGAACTCGATCTTGACCCGGCCCTGGGTGACCTCCTCCACCTGCTTGGCCCACGGATCCATGATCTTGGTGCGGGTCAGGTGATTGGGCGGAATCCACCAGTTGTAGCGAAGCACGGTCTGCGCCCAGGCCTGCGTGCCCGAGAGCAGCATCAGCAGGGACACCGCAGCCTGAAACAGGTAAGAGCGAGCCATGGGCCGATCCTCGTGCCGTCGTTGCCGAACTTCAGCTTAGCCCAATCGCGACGGGGGTGTCCATGGCGGCGGCGCAGTGCACCGGCGGCGGCAGCGTCAGGCTTCACCGCCCGCATCCGGCACCGTTGTGGCGGCGGCTGCACGTGGACGCCCCCCAGTCGGGGTCAGGCCTTTGCTGTCGTTGACCGCGAGGGCTGGTCGGGCGGTGCCATCACTTCGCTCTGTCGCCGGGCTCTCCCCGCACGAATGCCGCCTGCAAGCCCACTTCCAGAAGCCGCTCGGGATCCAGCAGTCCGTAGAGCTGGATGGTCTTTGCCACCATCCCGGTCCACCCGGTCTGGTGGCTGGCGCCGAGCCCGGCACCATTGTCGCCGTGGAAGTACTCGTAGAAGAGGATGTGGTCGCGCCAGTACGGATCGGTCTGGAATTTCTCGGTGCCGCCGTATACCGGGCGCCGTCCCCGTTCGTCGCGGGTGAAGATCCGGGACAGCCGGTCAGCGATCTCCTTGCTCACCTCGAACAGGTTCATCAGGTTCCCGGATCCCGTGGGGCACTCGATCTTGAAGTTGTCACCGTAGTACATGTAGAAGTTCTGCAGCGCGCGGATGATCAGCGCATTGACCGGCATCCAGACCGGCCCCCGCCAGTTGGAGTTGCCACCGAACATGCCGGTGTTGGACTCGGCCGGCAGGTAGTCCACGCGGTACTCCTGACCCTGCACGTGGACGACGTACGGGTGCTGCGCGTGGAACCTGGAGAGCGAGCGGATGCCGAACGGGCCCAGGAACTCGTTCTCGTCGAGCATCTTCGCGAGGATCCGTCGGAGCCGCTCCGGGTTCACCAGGGCCAAGAGCCCGCGCTCGGCCACCCCGAAATGCCCCGGGCCCGTGGGGTGCATGGTCTGCGCAAGCTCGGGCATGCGGCGCAACCGTTCCTGAAGTCCGGCCATCGCCAGCGGCATGCGCTCGCGCTGGCTCTTTTCGGTGATCGACGCGGCGCACAGAGGAAGAAGACCCACCATGGAACGCACCTTGAGCCGGGTGGCGCTGCCATCGGGCAGGCGCAGGATGTCGTAGTAGAAACCGTCCTCCTCGTCCCACATGCCGTCCTCACCGGAACGGTTCATCGCTGCGGCAATGAAGTAGAAGTGCTCGGCGAACTTGTTGATCATGGGCTCGTAGGTGCGGTCATGGACTGCGACTGCGAACGCCAGATCGAGCATGTTCTGGCTGAACAGGGCCATCCACGCCGTGCCGTCCGCCTGTTCGAGGTGGCCGCCAGTGGGGAGCGGCGCGCTGCGGTCGAATACGCCGATGTTGTCGAGCCCGAGGAAGCCCCCCTCGAACACGTTCTTGCCGAAGCGGTCCTTGCGATTGGCCCACCAGGTGAAGTTCAGCAGCAGCTTGTTGAAGGCTGACTTGAGGAAATCACCATCGCCTTCGCCGCGCAGGGCCTGCTCGGTGCGATGGAGGAACAAAGTCGCCCACGCATGGACCGGCGGGTTCACGTCGCTGAAATTCCATTCGTAGGCAGGGATCTGACCGCTGGGGTGCAGGTATACCCCTCGTAGCATGAGTTCCATCTGCTGCCTGGCGAAGTCGGGGTCCACGATGGCCAGCGGCAACGTGTGGAAGGCCAGATCCCAGGCCGCGTACCAGGGGTACTCCCATTTGTCGGGCATGGAGATGATGTCCTCGTTCAGCATGTGGAACCACTCCGAGTTCCGGGCGTTGTGATATCCGGAATGGAGGGGGTTGGAGTGGTGCTCGTCCAGCCAGTTGTCACCGTCGAAGAAGAAGAACTGCTTGCTCCAGAGCATGCCGGCAATGGCCTGGCGCATCACGTTGGCCGCGTCTTTACTCACGGATGGTGGCGTGACCGACTGGTAGAACTCATCGGCTTCACGAAGCCTCTCAGCGAAGACTTCATCGAATTGCTTTCCAAAAGGTTCGCCCTTCCGGTCCGGAGAACTGTTGGAGAGCCGCAGGCGAATCACTTTGGTCTGCCCGGCGCCGACATTGACCTGATAGTGCGCCGCGACCTTGGTGCCCTGCTTGCCGGGATTCACCGCCTCCTGCCGGCCTTGCACCACACAGTCGTTGATGCCGTCCTTGACGTAGGGGCTCTCGTTCTTTTGCCCGGGGAAAAGCCGCTCGTGGTTTGTTTCGTTCTCGGTGAAGAGCAGCGGCACATCGCCTTCGCAGGAAAGGATGAATTCACCCAGCAGCGGATGAGCCGCCGCGACCGCGCTCATACCCCCCTTAGCCCCCCCTTGATAAGGGGGGGATTGAGGGGGGGTGATCTGCCTGATGTTTGGTTTCTCGGGGGATCTGTTAGATTCGGCAATCCACGCCGACCAGTCGTTCCTGAACCAGAGCGTCGGCAGGAGATGCAGCTCGGCCGCGTCTGGTCCCCGGTTGGCCGCCGTGATCCGCACGAGGATGTCTTCGGCATCACCCTTGGCGTACTCCACGAAGACATCGAAGTAACGGTCCTCATTGAAGACGCCGGTATCGAGCAACTCATACTCCATCTCCTCCCGGTTGCGTCGCCGGTTCGTCTCCACAAGGTCGGCGTAGGGATAGGCCGCCTGGGGGTACTTGTAGAGGTACTTCATGTACGAGTGGGTCGGCGTGCTGTCGAGGTAGAAGTAGTACTCCTTGACGTCCTCGCCGTGGTTGCCTTGGCTGTTGGTCAATCCGAAAAGCCGCTCCTTGAGGATGGGATCCTTGCCGTTCCACAGCGCCAGCGCGAAGCACAGGCGCTGGTGGTCGTCGGAAATGCCGGCCATGCCGTCCTCGCCCCAGCGGTAAGCGCGGGACCGGGCATGATCGTGAGTGAAGAAGTTCCACGCATCACCCTCCTCGCTGTAGTCCTCGCGGACCGTGCCCCACTGCCTTTCGCTCAGGTAAGGCCCCCACTTCTTCCACGGGATTGCGGCCTCACGCGCGTCTCTCAAGCGCTGTTGTTCCTTCACATCCACGATTGCTGGGTTCATGCCTTGACTCCGTAAGTGCTGGATGACTCGGTTGGGCGCGCTGCCGTCACAGGCGAACGAGCGGTGAGCGTGGTCACCGCGCCACCCCGCTATCCACGCCCGTCGCATTGCGGCAAAAGAGGCTGAAGTTCACGCCGCCATTGGCGACATACGCGCCGAGCGGGGTGCTGCGCCGCGGTCTTACGTGAAAGTCCATGTCCGGGTTCCTCGCCGTGCTCACACCTGTGCAAACTGGATGACGACCTTGATGTCGTCCGGCTGCACCCAGACATCGTTCGGGCCGTTCAGGCGCTTTCCCCCGTACTCGGTGACCAGCACGCTGACCTTCCCGTCCGGCGCAATGGTCCACAGCTCGTTCCTCTGGTCGGCGCAGGCGATCAGGTGGCCCCCGGCGTCGAAGCACATGCCGTTGGCGCGGCCCGCCGGTTGCAGGAACGTGGACAGTCCGCCCTCCACGCCCCACTTCAGGATGCGGTCGTTCGGCTGATCGGAGAAGAAGACGTTCCCCGCCGCGTCGCACGTCGCCCCTTCAGCGAATTCGAGCCCGCCGGCCAGCTTCTCCAATCTGGCACCGGTCGCCACTACACGGGGCTCGGTCCCACTCGCGCTGCGTTTCATCGTCATCTCCCGGGCGTCATGCATGACTTCGGCGGTCACTGGCCCCCGCCGGCGCGCGCGCAGTGCCGACGTGTGTTTCGGCGGCGCCAGACAGAACCGGCCGTTCGCGGCGCGCTCGCATTCACGGTACGCCCTGCATGGTAACGTCCAGGGCGCGACGTGCCGCAGGCAGGATTCTTCGAGTTGCCCTTTGCCGGCGGCGCAGGCGCGCATTAGACTGGCCGCTCGAATCACCGATCAAAGGGAAACGTCATGAAGATATCGGGAGGTTGTCTGTGCGGCCGGGTGCGCTACTCGTCCGATGCCGCTCCCGCAATGGTGGCCCTTTGCCATTGCACCCATTGCCGCAAGCAGAGCGGTTCGGCCTTTTCGATGAACGTCGGCCTGCGCGCCGACCAGCTGCAGATCACCGGCGACTCGCTGGCCACCTACGAGGACACGGGCAGCAGCGGGATGCAGGTCCTGCGTCGCTTCTGCCGTAACTGCGGCTCGCCGATCGTGTCCGAGGTCACATCGATGCCCGGCACGGTCTTCGTGAAGGCGGGCACGCTGGACGACGCCGGGTGGGTGCAGCCCGCCGTGCAGATCTGGGGTGCATCCAAGCTGCCGTGGGCAACGATCCCGCCCGGGCTTCCCGAGCTGCCCGGGAACCCGCCGGGACGTTGAAGCCGCAGCGCCCCAGCCGCTCGGCGGCACTGGCCCAGTATCGGCGCCGGGCGGGCATCTACGACCTGGAGCTGGCGCTGCTGGAGCCCGTCCGGCGACGCGCCATCGCGAAGCTGGCGCCGCGTGCCGGCGACGTGGTGCTCGACGTCGGATGCGGCACCGGCCTGAGCTTCGCGATGCTGCGCAAGGCAGTGGGTCCGCGTGGCCGGATCATCGGCATCGAGCAGTCGCCGGAAATGATCGAGCGTGCCCGCCAGCGGGTCGCGAAGCACCGGTGGACGAACGTGACGCTGATCGGCTCTCCGGTCGAGTCGGCGGACATTCCCCAGGCCGGGGACGCCGCGCTGTTCCACTTCACGCACGACATCCTGCGCCGCCCCGGGGCGATCGACAACGTCGTGCGTCACCTGAAACCGGGGGCGCGGGTCGTCGCGTCGGGCCTGAAATGGGCCGGTGTCTTGACGTGGCCGGCGAACCTTCTGGTGCTGCCCGCCGCGCTGCATTCGGTGACCTCGCTCGAAGGCCTGAGCCAACCGTGGAGCGAGCTGCGCAAGCGGCTCGACACGCTGGAGGTCCGCTCCACGCTGCTGGGCGGCGCGTACGTGGCAAGCGGTGCGGTGCGCGCTCCCGTCCCGCCGCGGCGCCTCGTGCGATGATTCGGGCATCGCGAACACCCCGCACGCAACGCCGATGTCCGATACGCTACCCTCTTCGCCTGCCGTGCTCGCCGCCGTCGCGCAGGTCGGGGAACCCGCACAGTCCGAAGCCCGCGACCTCGTCGAGCGCAGCGAGCGACAGATTGAGGCCATTCGGGGGGAAGTGACGCAGCTGCCGGTAGTCGAGCAGGTCAGCGCCGTGATGCCGGGCTCGGACCTGCTGTTCGGCGGCGCGATGCTGATCGTCATCGTGCTGGTGCACGCGACCGGCGTGCACACCGTGACCACCCGGGCGGCGCGACACTCCGAGCGCCTGCTCGCGAAGCCGTCGATGTGGCGTGCCGACCTGCTGATGAGCGCATCGGTCGCAATGCTGCTGCTGCTTCACGTTCTCGAAATCGTCATCTGGTCGGCCGCGCTCGTCTACTCGGGGCTGGTGGCAGATTGGCGCATCGCCGGCTTATTCGCTGGGAACACGTACACCACGCTCGGCTACGGCAACGTGCCGCTGGCGCGCGGCTGGGAGATGCTGGCACCGCTGATCGCCGTGTCCGGACTGTTTACGTTCGGGTGGTCGGGCAGCGTGCTGGTGGACCTGGTCGGGCGCTGTCAGCGGATCAAGGACCGCGCGGCGCAGCGACCCTGAATTCGTTGTTGCCGCCCGGGGCAGGTCCTTCGAGTCGATCGTCGCCCCGCCGGCCGCAGTCCCAGCCGAGCCTTGGCGTCACACGCCTGTCACGTCCGGCCCGGATAGTGGGCGTTCCATGCACACCATCACGAACGCCCTTCCGGATCGTGACCAGCAGCCGTCCTGGGACACACAGGCCTGCGAGGCCCTGATCGACGAGCTCTGGTCGGTTCGCGCAGCGTTGCTCGAAAACGAAGCGGTCCTCGCACCGCTGCTTCACGAGGTCGACGCGACGCATGCCTCGAGTGCCGTCAATCTGGCCCACTACCTCGCGATGCGGCGCTTCGACCTTCGCAGCCTTCAGGAGCGTCTGTCCGGGATCGGCGTGTCGTCGCTGGGTCGTTCAGAGGCGCACGTGCTGGCCAGCGTGGACAAGGTGCTCGGCATTCTCCACCGGCTGGCGGGGCGAAGCTGGACGCCGCTGACCCCGGAGGAGCCGGTGGGGTATCAGCGCGCGCGCGCAATGGCCGAACGGCATGCCGAGGCGCTGTTCGGACCCGCGCCGCCGGGACGCAGGGTGCCGATCATGGTGACGCTGCCGACCGAGGCCGCGCACGACGAGGCTCTGGTCGGGGCGCTGGTGAAGGCGGGTATGGACATCGCACGCATCAACTGCGCGCACGACAGCCGTGCCGAATGGGTGGCGATGGCTAGACACGTCCGCCACGCGGCGCGTGCCGCGGGTCGGTCCGTGCGGGTGGTGATGGACCTCGGCGGGCCGAAGTTGCGCACCGGGCCGGTGGCGGACGGCCCGGCGGTCGTCAAGCTCAAGCCGCAGCGGGATGCGTTCGGCCGGGTGACCGAACCGGCGAGACTGGGTCTGAGGCCAATGGGGTCGCCGGTGCCGATCGAGGGGGCCAGTCTGTGCCTCGGCGTGGATTCCGCGTGGCTGGACCGGATCAGGGTCGGCGACCGCATCGAGTTGAAGGACGCTCGCTCGTCACGGCGGCGGTTCATCGTCGCAGAACGAAAAACCGCCGGGGGCATCGTCGTCACCTGCGATCGCACCGCTTACCTGACACCCGAGACCCGGCTGCAACTGCACCGCACGGACGGTGTGCACCTGGAAACGCGTCTGGGTGACGTTCCTGCTGCGCCGGGACAGTTGCACCTGCGCCGCGGCGACGTGCTGCACCTGACTCACCGGGGGCTCGGGCACGACGCGATCGCCGATGCCTCCGGGCGGCGCACCAGGCCCGCCGCGCTATCGTGCACGTTGCCGGATGCGCTGCGGTGGGTGTGCAAAGGCGATCGAGTCTGGTTCGACGACGGCCGCATCGGCGGCAAGGTGCTTCGAACCAAGCCGACGCGCGTCGAGGTCGAGATCACCCACGCGCGCGCGGGCGGTGAACGCCTCGCTGGCGACAAGGGCATCAACCTCCCGGACACGCGACTCGACCTGCCGGCGCTGACGGCACGCGACCTGCAAGACCTGGAGGTGGTCGCGCAAACGGCCGACTTGGTGGGCCTGTCGTTCGCACAGTCCGCTGCCGATGTCCGGACGCTTCGCCAACGCCTGGCCGCGCTCGGCGCGTCGCGCCTGGGGCTGGTCCTGAAGATCGAAACAAGACGCGGATTCGAGAAGCTGCCGGAGATCCTGCTGGCGGCCATGGCCTGTCCCGCGGCCGGCGTGATGATCGCGCGCGGCGACCTGGCGGTGGAGTGCGGCTACGAACGGATGGCCGAGGTCCAGGAAGAGATTCTGTGGGCCTGCGAAGCGGCGCACATGCCTGTGGTGTGGGCCACCCAGGTGCTGGAGACGCTGGCGAAGACGGGGCTGCCGTCCCGTGCCGAGATCACCGACGCGGCGATGAGCGAGCGCGCCGAGTGCGTGATGCTCAACAAGGGACCGCACATCCTCGACGCAATCCGCACGCTCGACGACATCCTGCGACGCATGCTCGCGCACCAGTCGAAGAAGCGCCCCTTGCTGCGGGCGCTGAAGGCCTGGTCGGGGCCGACCTTCGAGCACAGCCCAGGCGCAGGGTCTGCCAGCGACACACCCGCAAGGCAGTGCGACGCAGCCAGCAAGGTCGTCCAGGCGCACGGGCACACCGGCGGGATCCGCGCGACCCGCCGCGGAACGCGAGCTGCAGCCTGACGTCGATCCGGGTCGATACGGACTCGAACCGGGCGGATCGACGGTCTGCGGGTGAAGGCGCGGAACGGGTTCGGATCACCGTCCCGGCGGGGCCCCCGCGTGAGGCGCTTCGTCCAGGACCTTCGCCCCGGCATCCTTCAGCAGCCGCTGGAACTCGGGGGACTCCGCGATGATCGTTCCCGCCGCGCGGCGCAGCCTGTCCACGGCCTCTGCGGGCAGCACGAACGACGTCGGCTGCCGATTGAGGTACGCCTGTTCCGCCTCGTCCTTGAGCCCGGCGAACGAGACGTCGATCGCGTAGATCTCGGCATTCGGAACGCGCAGCGCCTTGGCAACGGCTGGATCCTTGTTCGCCGACATCGCCGCCGAGTCACGAATGCGGCGCAGCGTCGCCCACTGCGCCGCCGTGTCCTTCAGCAGTTCGACGGCCTCGTAGGAATAGCGATCGATCGGGACGCCGCTCGCCTTCAACAGGATGTCGACGGGTCCAGGGGGCGCCGCGGACTCGTCCCAGTTCAGGGGCGGGGACGACAGAGAATTGACGATGATGACGACGATCCGTTTCACGCGGTCCAGCGGTGTCGGCACGCCGGCCTCGTGCAGCGCCTGGAAGGCCTGGATCGTGTCGAGCACCCCGCGCATGCCCACGTTGTCGGACACACCCCCGTCGACCAGATGCAGGTAGGGCCTGCGCACGCCGTCCCCGAAAGCTGTGGAATCGGCGAGTGAGCGCACCGCCCGCGCGGCGGGTCGCGGCGGATTCGCGGCATCGGCGAAGGGCTTCAGCAGGTCCGGGACCTTGTAGCCGCAGGAGCCACCGTAGTTCCTGATCGTCACCGGCGACAGCACCACGGGCACGGCCGACGAGGCTGCGGCGGCGCGTGACAGCGGCACCGCATCGAGATCCGAGCAGATGATGTCGAAGG
>CAYGZN010000013.1:0-5550 GCA_964354355.1 uncultured Burkholderiaceae bacterium
CCTTCCTGGCCTGATGGAAGTGACGATTTCCCTGAAGCCAGTCCTGTGCGGAACTGAGGTGAGCATTACCCAGAGCGGCATTCCAGAATCCATTCCTCTGGAGATGTGCTACCTCGGTTGGCAGGAGTCGCTGGCGCAGTTGGCCACGCTTGTCGAACCCGACATTCCTGGCTGAAGTCAGCGATGCCCCGTTGCTCGACGCGGACGCCCCGCATGTTGAGGTTCGCGCCGGCAGCGGGCCGCGGGTTAGCTTGTTTCGTTACGCTGCTTCGATGCACTATGGGCATGACTACCACGTGGCCGAATTTTCGGTTGGCGGAAAGCGGAAGGGTGCCGTCATATGCGTCTGGGCGATTGCCATAACTTCCATGACTTCCGGGAACTGGCCATGCGCAGGCTGCCAGGTCCAATCTTCGACTACATCGACGGAGGGGCTGACGACGAAGTGACGCATCGTAGGAATACGGCAAGCTTCGAACGCTGCGATCTTGTGCCCGGGGTCCTGCGGGGAGTGGCAAGCGTCGATCTATCCGTGACCGCAATGGGTCAAAAGCTTGCGGTGCCGTTCTATTGCTCTCCGACTGCCCTCCAACGCCTTTTCCATCATCAAGGCGAACGTGCAGTGGCGGCTGCTGCATCAAAGTACGAGACGCTGTTCGGCGTGTCCTCGCTCGGCACAGTCAGCCTGGAGGAGCTGCGCAAGGCCTACTCGACGCCGCAGATGTATCAGTTCTATTTTCATAAGGACCGTGGACTCAATCGCGCCATGCTTCAACGCGCCAAAGACGCGGGTGTCGAAGTCATGATGCTGACCGTAGACAGCATCACCGGCGGAAACCGTGAGCGGGACCTGCGCACCGGTTTTTCGATACCGTTCAGGCTTACGCTTGGCGGGATGCTCCAATTCGCGCTCAAGCCGATGTGGGGTCTGAACTATTTGACCCACGAACGTTTCAGTTTGCCGCAGCTGGACAAGCACGTCGACATGGGCGGGAATACCATTTCTATCGGGCGCTACTTCACTGAAATGCTGGATCCTTCCATGAACTGGAGCGATGTGGCCGAAATGGTCCGGGACTGGAACGGGCAGTTCTGCCTGAAGGGCGTCATGTCGGTGGAAGATGCGAAGCGTGCAGCGGAGATCGGCTGCACCGGAGTAGTACTATCGAATCACGGGGGTCGGCAGCTGGATGGCTCGCGCTCGGCGTTCGATCAGCTGGCGGAAATCGTCGATGCCGTGGGTGACCGCCTGGATGTGATGATGGATGGAGGGATTCAGCGCGGAACGCACGTTCTGAAAGCCCTTTCCCTGGGGGCCAAAGCCGTGGGGCTCGGACGCTTCTATCTTTTCCCTCTGGCCTGCGCGGGCCAAGCTGGTGTCGAGCAGGCTCTGGGCCTCATGCGGGCGGAGATCGAGCGCGGGATGAAGCTGATGGGGTGCGCCTCGATAAGCCAGCTTTCGCGCCAAAATCTGCGGTTCAGGTAGTCAGCCTCCGTGCGGGGCCGACCATCGAATGCTAACCACTCATGCCACCGGACCTGCTCGAGAAGCCGCGCAGTCCGGTGAATTCCGACATTGGGCGTCATCAGAACCCATCGACCCGGCCGACGCAGCCACCCTAAGACCAAGACCCATGAAGCCGACCTACTTCGACCTCACCGTCTCCGACGTTGGCCAGGCCCGAGCGTTTTTCGAAGCGACTCTCGACTGGCGCTTCCAGAAGTTCGACATGCCATACGAGTACTACCGCATCCAGGCTGGTGCCGAGAGCGAACCGGGAATCGATGGCGGGATTGGAGCTGTCAAGGACGCTGCAGTCAGTCAGGGTCGGCCAATGACACAGGTCACCGTGCCCGTTGTGAACCTCAACGAAGTCTTGGCCCGCGTGGTCGCCAACGGCGGCAGCATCGCTGAACCGCGCATCCCAGTACCGGGCATCGGGTGGTACGCAAACTGCGCGGAGCCGGGCGGCCTGAGGTTTGGTCTCATCGAGGCGGACGCGGCGGCCAAGTGAGCCGCCATGACGTCTAACATGTCGTTCAGCGGGACGCTGCGCGATCGTGAGGGACGCTCGCAAGAGCGGCGCTTCCTGGCCTGGCGCCGTGCGGGTCAGTCGACACCAACTGGGTACGAATTCGAGAAATCGGGAGACAGCGTATGTTCAGTCACGTGATGGTCGGATCGAACGACATCGAGCGTTCAAAGCAGTTCTACGACGCAGTGCTAGGCGTGCTTGGAGCTGGAGAGCCGCTGCGAAACCTGTCCAGCACAGGACACGCGCGACTCTTCTACCGACACGATGGCGGGACTTTCTGCGTCAGTGAGCCCATCAACGGCGAGGCGGCAAGCTTCGCCAACGGTGGCACCATAGGCTTCAAGTGCAGTTCTCCAGATCAGGTGAGGGAGTTCCATGACGTCGCGATTGCGCACGGCGGCACGTCGATCGAAGACCCTCCTGGTCTGCGGGAGGGCAGGTTGGGTGCGATGCATTTGGCCTACGTGCGAGACCCCGACGGCAACAAGCTCTGCGCGCTTCATCGGCCTTAGCCGGATAGCCGATCCACCGCCGCAGCACCTCTTCAGTCCGCGCGCCGCCCCTTCGCTCGAGCGTGAACGGGCAGCGGCGGGCCGTCTTGTCGGCACGATGCTGTCTGTCTATGATGCTCTGCGCGGACGAGCCGCCCCACCGCGGCCGGCCGCTAAGCTCTGCGTCAGGCCCGACAGCACCACCTGCGACCCGGGCTGCGTTTCCAACAGGAGTCGAGCGTGAACCCCGCCAATGAGACCAGAACCTCCCCCGCGAACGGTCGACTCTGGGGCGCGCGGGCTCGGGACTGGGCAGACGTTCAGGAAGGACAGTGCCGCTCTGCATATGAGGCGGTGTTCGATAGCCTTTCGCTTCGTCCGGGAGCCAAGTACTGCGATGTCGGCTGCGGAGCGGGCATGGCCGCGCTGATTGCCTCGCATCGAGGCGCAGAGGTTTCAGGCATTGATGCAGCTGAGAGCCTCCTCGGAATCGCACATGACCGGGTTCCTGCCGGGGACTTCCGCCTTGGAGACTTGGAGGAACTCCCGTTTCCGGACGGCACCTTTGACTTCGTCACGGGTTTCAACTCGTTTCAGTTTGCCGCAAGTCCGGCCGCCGCACTCATCGAAGCCAGGCGAGTCTCGAAGCCCACTGGCCGAATCGTGGTCTTGACGTGGGGAAACCCGCAAGGGATGGAAGCCGCGGCAGTCGTCACGGCTCTCAAGCCGCTGTTGCCGCCTCCGCCGCCCGGATCACCAGGGCCATTTGCCCTGTCCGATGAGACGGCTTTGAAGGCATTTGCAGAGGGTGCCGGCCTCACGGCATTGGATGTTTCAGACGTGGCTTGCGAGTGGTACTACCAAGACCTGCACACTGCGCTTCGAGGGTTGGGCTCTTCGGGCGTAGCTGCAAAGGCGGCTGAGCACGCAGGTTTCGAAGCCGTCGACATGGCCCATGAAGCTGCATTGGCGCCGTTCCGGCGTGATGATGGCAGCTATCGCCTTGCGGCATCGTTCAGGTGGCTATTGGCCGCGCCTTGACCGGAACGGCCACTCCATGCGCAAGCCAAGCACTCGCGCTCCGTTACCCAGTGGCGCCCGGCGCGAGCGGAGCGACAGCGGCAGGCCCCGCACACGGGCCTGCTGGATCCCGCAGAACCTTTGGCTGGGTGCACGCGGAGTGCGGACCGGGCTGCTGCCCGGGCGGCGCGTTCGAGGGCCACAGGCTGCCACCCCGCACCAGGTTCGGATGTATCGTGAGATCACGCCAAACAGCGCAGTCGCGACGGACGCGCGCGAGAGCGGCGCGCGCCCCTCGCTGAGATTGTAAGCCCACATTGAGAGCCGACACTCGCGCGGCCCGGTGAGTCCAGACAGCGCTTGCGTGTTCGCATCGGAGGACAGACAGTGATGACGGAAGCCCTGATTGGTGGATGCGCCTGCGGCAGCGTCCGATACGAATGCTCGGAAAAGCCAATCGTTCAGTTGATCTGCCATTGCCGCGACTGCCAGAGGGCCGGCGGAAGCGCGTTCGCGGCTTTCGTGATCGTGCCCTCCGATCGGTTGGTCTACGGGGGAACTGCGATGCGGCACTACGATGTGCGCGCCGAAAGCGGGCGCACATTGCGCCGGCAGTTCTGTAGTGAATGCGGGTCTCCGGTGTCGGTGCGTTGGCCAGACCTGCCTCGCGTGGAGTTGCTGCACGTGGCGAGCCTCGACGATCAGACCGCTTTCGCTCCAACCCACGAGCTGTGGACCTCGCGCGCGGAACCATGGCATCCGTTCCTTCCTGACACGGTGAAGATCGAAGAGGGGCCGCCGGACGACGTGGTGCGCAACCCGCTCAAGGCGTATTTCGCTGCGCGATGAAGCCAGACCCCATGAGGAACCCGCTGCGCCGGTCGGCCGCCGCGCATGTTGAACGGCAGGGCTGTGGCGAATTGACGATGCATTGCCGCCGAGCTACTGTTCGGTGCAGATCATCCAGCACACACAGGGAGCACGACGATGCTGAGTCGAATCGCTTTGATGTCGCTGTCTCTCCTGCTGTGCGCTCCTGTCCTCGCGGGGCCGAAAGAGGACGCCCTCGCGGCCTACCAGAAGTTCTTCGACGCATTCACCACGGACAACCACGACAATATCGTTCGCCTGTTTGCACCGGACGCCTTGTTCTATGGAACCCGCTCCACGGAACTCGTAACGACGCCGGAAGGGATAAGGCAGTACTTCGTAGAAGCCCTGACCGGAAAGAGGGGCTTGGTCAAGGCAACCCCGTTCGAACAAACAGCGTTGGTTCTGTCCGATAACGTCGTGGCAATCTCCGGCAAGTGGCAGTCGGAACGAACTTCGGATGGGAAGATGGTTACGGCCGGCCCGTCACGGAACACCGTCGTGTTGCAGCGCAGAGGTGACCGGTGGTTGATCGTGCAGTTCCACAACTCTCCGACGCCGAAGCCGGGTCCGTAGATCGGAAGAACTGACCGAGCGTTTAACCGGACGTCCCGCAAGCGGGCCGCGGATCAACTGGCGCGTTGTGCAGGCCACCAGGGCCCGGTCGGCGGTACACCGTACGTTCTCGCCAACGGGGCCCTGGTGGAAGGCTGCCGTCGCCCGCCTGGCCCGAACGTCGGGCCTCGCGACGCGGCATGGGGCCTGCGCCGTCGGACGGGGACTACGCAGCGCTGGCAATCAAGTCAGGCCGGGCGCACAATTGCCACGCGTCACGGTGAAACGAGGAGGGCTGTACGGTCATCGACCGTCTTGTCGCACTGTCGGCCGTGACCGTCGGCCGCGTACCTGCGTCAGGCGCTGTCTCAGCGCAGGCAGCCTCCGGCGGATCTCCGCCCTGATCGGCTAACCAAGAGCTGATCGACGACAAGGTACGGGTCTTCGAGATCATTCGCGGACGGGCGCACTCAGACGATCGTATGGAAGGCAGGGGAGGTCAGGGAACTTGGACCCGACGCACAGTGCGAGTCAAGGAATGTCGGCGCAGCCGAGGAATCAGGCGCAACCCGCAGCGC
>CAYGZN010000013.1:5650-17797 GCA_964354355.1 uncultured Burkholderiaceae bacterium
GCAGCGCCAGCGCAGTCCTGCCGCAAAGCGAAAAGCTTCAGTTCGTGAGCGGAGCCGTGTGCGGCCAAGTGATCATGTCTGCCGTGGATTCGGTCGCCTCGCTGGCAGTGATGACGACCGAACGTGTCGGCAAGGGTACGGTGTATCAGCACACGCACTTCTTGAGGCCTGCGGCCACCCACGACATGCGGGTTGAGGCCAACGTCCTGAGGTTCGGGGGCACGTCGGCCTTCGTTGAAGCGAGGGTCACCTTCCTCACTTCCGGTGAGCTGGTTGCCCACGCCTCGCTTGAATTCGCGTTCTAGCGCCGGGTGATGCCTACCCCCCGTTGCATCGGCCCTGCCGGCAATTGCCTTCTCGCCTGCGAGCGGCGGTGGCGGCGGGCCGCACAGCTTGCATGAAGACCAAACGCGGCAGCGCATCTTCTTTGTCGAAGGAACATCAATGACCACAAAGGGCTTCGTCGCCTCACACGCCAAAGGGGCCACGTTCGAACGCGGTCTGCGCTCGTTCTACGAGTACCGCGACCTTGGCATCAAGCGCGCCACCGAAGGTCGGGTCGACGCCCACGTCATTCGCGCAGCGTCGGGAATGGAGTTCTCCAGCCAACCGCACATTCACAAGACAACGTTCCAGCTCGTCTACATCCTGAAGGGCTGGATCGAATTCGAGTACGAAGGCCAAGGCGTCGTGCGCTTGGAGGCCGGTTCATGTGTGCATCAACCTCCGGAAATCCGGCACCGCGAGCTGGGTCACAGCGAAGATATCGAGATGCTCGAGATCGTTCTTCCGGGTGACTTTGCCACGGAAGAAGTGAGCGCGGTTCAACCATAAGCCGATCGCCGATCGAAGCGCGATGCCACCAACCAAACGCTTCCAGCCGACGTGTCCGATTCCGGCGGTCACGCGGCTGAACTCGAGGATTGCCCTCAAGCGGAGCCACCACAATGAACACGGCTGTTCTTGTCATCGATGTCCAGCAAGGCCTTTGCGAAGGCGATGGCGCGGCGTATGACTGCGCGGGAACGATTGCGAGGATCAATCGCGTTGCCCGACGAGCGCGCGCCGCAGGCGCGCCAGTGATATTCATCCAGCACGAGTCCAGGTCGGGGTACTTGGAGTATGGTTCGTCGGCGTGGCAGCTCGCAAGTGGACTGGAAGCCCATTCCACGGACTTGCGGGTGCGCAAGACCACTCCCGACTCGTTCCTCGGTACCGACCTCGACACAGACGCCCGAGCCACTTCACGCGCGGACCCGGTCGCCTCCTCGTTTCCTCGATTGAAGGGCTGCCATGCTGTACCAGGAAGCCACGATTCCCGTGTCCAGCATAGCGAGCCCGACCTCATGCAGCGCACGCTTTGAGCGCCGATGATGTTGGGAACTGGCGTGCTGGCGTACTTCCTGATGACGTTTGCCATCTCCTGGTCCGGGGTCTTGGCGGTCGTCGGCATCGACGACCCGCTGCGATAGACGCATTGCACCGTGTCTGAACTCGCTGCCACGTTCGCCGCGCTTCGAGCGATTCTGCTGCCGTATGCAGACGCACTCGACATCAAGGCAGACACCGCGACCGACTTGTACCTCGATACGCGGCACATCCAGAAGAACAGGAAGCCGTTGTTCTTCGGCGCCGTTGCGGTCCGGAGGCGCTATGTCAGTTTCCATCTGATGCCCGTGTACGTTCAGCCCGCGCTTGTGGCCACCCTCTCGCCGGCATTGCGGAAACGCATGCAGGGCAAGTCGTGCTTCAACTTCGTCGAGGTGGACGAAACCCTGTTCAAAGAGCTTGCCGCGCTCACCAAGGCCGGTTTCGAGAGTTACCGGAAGCTGGGCTTTGTCTAGTGTCGTCGAGGTGGCTGCGTCAAAGCGATGGGATCCGGTCGAGGGGAATTCCGTGCCGGGCCGCTCGGCCTCACGTATCCTGCAGCGTCGTCTGGGACTGCCATGCCTTTTCTTCGTTGGATCGCGGTCGCGTCTTTCCCGCTGCTCGTCGTTGCCGCGGCGGTCTACGTGCGCGACATCGGTCGGGCATACGACCGCGTCGCCGGTCGGAGCAGGGTCATTGCCACGCCGGATGGCAATGTGGAGTTCACGCAGGGTGGATCGGGTCCGGCCGTTCTGGTGGTTCACGGAAGTGGCGGGGGCTACGACCAGGGCGAGCTGATCGCCAGGGCGGTGGTCGGCGACGAATTCCATTGGGTCGCGCCGTCGCGATTCGGCTATCTGCGCTCGACCTTTCGCGAAGGCGCCACCTTCGATGATCAGGCACATGCCTACGCGCATCTGCTCGATCATCTGGGCATCGAGAAGGTGGCGGTCGTTGCACTTTCGCACGGCGGGCCTTCCGCGCTGCTCTTTGCGCTGCTGCATCCCGATCGGGTCTCGTCGCTGACGCTCGTCTCGTGCGGCGTTGCTTCATCGTCCGATCCATTGCAGGCGCAGGCGAACCGAAAGGGCGATCTGCTGACGACGATCTTCAGGCATGACCCGCTGTACTGGGGCATCAGCAGGGTCCTGAAGGGTCCGCTGATGAAACTGATGGGGGCCGACAGCGAGGTCATTGCTGGCCTGCTCCCGGATCAGATTCGGCTGGTCGAGCAGGTGATCGACTCCATGAACCCCGTCGCGCCTCGAGCGACGGGGGTCGCCTTCGACAACGGGGCCGCCATGCCCAACGACAGAATCGCCGGGATCCGCGCACCAACGCTCGTCATCCATGCCACGGACGACACCTTGCAGTTGTACCGAAATGCGGAGTTCGCGGCTGCAACCATTCCCGCGGTCAGGTTGAGCAGATTCGAAAGAGGAGGGCATCTGCTCATCGCGGTCGAGCAGCCGACGATTCGCGCGCTGGTGCAGGGGTTCATTGTGGCGCACGCGGACGAGTAGCATTCGGTGCCGTCCACTCTTCCGGCCGGCACCGGGAACTGGAGCCGTTGGGGGCGTCGTTCGGGCGAATTGAAACGCGGGAGGCTGCTCCCCAGGCTGTAGAACGCATCTGCTATGGGTCGAGTGCCTGTTGGCGGCGGCCGTGGTCTTGCGCGTCGGTGCGGTGCAGCGTCAGGCCCCGACTCTGCGCAGGGTCTTGTGTGTCGCCGCATTCGCAGCGACCATAGGGTAGGGTGTCGGGGCTCGAAGGTGGGCTCGCGCGGGCGTCATCCGGTGTGTGGTATCGATGGGGAGCCGTTCATGGAAAGTCTGGACGCACACTGTTCGGCCCGCGACATCGAGGCGCGAATCCTGGCGGCGCTGCGCGCAGCCGGATTGGATCCTGGCCAACGCCTGCACGCAGCGTGTTGCGTCCCCCAATGCGATACATGTCGTGCTATCGCGGCAGTGACCTGCCCGGTTGCGCGTAGGCCCTGACTCGTTCGATTCGCCAGGCTCCCCGATGATCACGACCGCTGCGTATGCCGCCCTTCTTGGCCTGCTGTTCGTGGCGCTCAGCGTGCGCACGCTGCGTCTGCGCCGCAGCCTGCGCATTGCCGTGGGGGACGCAGGCAATTCGACGATGCTGCGAGCCATGCGCGTGCATTCGAACTTCGCCGAGTACGTACCCTTCGCGCTGCTGCTGATCTACCTGTCCGAAACGCTGGGTGCGAATGGGTTTCTCATTCATGGGCTGTGCATTGCATTGCTCGTCGGGCGGTTGTCTCACGCCTACGGGGTGAGTCAGCTGAAGGAAGACTACCGGTTCAGGGTGGTCGGCATGGCCTTGACGTTCACCGCCATGATCGTGGCGTCGCTATTCCTGTTGTTTGCGGGTGTTTCTGCCCGCAACGACGCTTTCAGTCACCGCCATGGGAGTTCTGATGCCCGAGTCGATACCGATGCACTGCATTCCGCTGACGGACGCCACGGTGCACGAGTTCTACGAGTACCTGTTCGCGCCGTGGGTCAAGGGCTTGGGCCTGTGCGATTTTGCGGTCGACAAGGGCCGGGTTTCAGCTTTGCTTCCGCAGCGTGACGAACTGAAGTTCTCCAGCGGCGCGGTCTGTGGCCAGGTGATCATGGCGGCGATCGATACCGTCGCCTCACTGGCCATGGCCACGACCGAGCGGCTTCCGAAGGGTACGGTCTACCAGCACACGCATTTTCTGCGTCCCGCCGTCAACGACGACTTCCAGGTTCAAGCCAACGTCCTGCGATTCGGCAAGTCCTCTGCCTTCGCGGAAGCCCGGGTGACTTTCGCGTCCTCCGGCGAACTCGTGGCCCACGCGAGCCTGGAGTTTGCGTTCTGAAAGCGCCAAGGTGCGCATCCTGACGGCGCGCGAGCACGGTGCGCACGTCGTGGTGGGAACCTCCGGGCTCACGCAGGGTGATGTCGACCCAGCGGGAGATCTTCGACCAAGCCCACGACGGCAAGGTCGCCACCCTTGTCGGCGTCCACCGGGGCCCGGAGTCGGTGCTCGCTCTCCGACCGGGACGGCAACGTGGCGACGGGGCGGGCCGGGACGTGCGCGGCGGGGCAGGTTCGATGCTATCGTTCACGGCTGTGCCCTTGGCAAATAGAGGCTCCATCATGTGGACGACCCGTCGATTCTGTGTGGCCCTGGCCGCGCTGACTTTCGCCCTGGCCGGTCTGATGGCATCGTCGCCGGCGCTCGCGCAGGGCAAGTCGCGCCTGCAGACGATCCTGGAGCGCGGCACGCTGCGCGTCGGCACGACCGGGGATTTCAACCCGATGTCGGTTCGCGACCCGGCGACCAACAGCTATCGCGGCTTCGACATCGAGGCGATGGAGCAGCTCGCCAAGGACATGGGCGTGAAGATCGAGTGGGTGGCCACCGAATGGGCGACCTTGGTTCCCGGCATCACGGCCGATCGATACGACCTGTTCGCGGGCGGATCGTCGCTCAACATGGCTCGCGCGAAGACGGTCGCCTTCACCGATCCGTATCTCGAGGCGGGCACGGTCCCGGTGGTGCAGCGCTCGAGCGCGGATCGATTCAAGGACTGGTCGAGCATCAACCAGAAGGGCGTCACCGTGGCGGTGCTGCTGGGCACGGTCTTCGAGGAACAGGCCAGGCAGCACTTTCCGAACGCGACCGTGAAGTCGATCGAGAAACCGGCGACCGGCTACCAGGAGGTGCTCGCCAATCGGGCCCAGGTCACGATCACGAGCAACATCGAGGCGGCGAGCCTGGTGAAGACCTATCCGAACCTCACGATCGTGGGCACCCGCAACGACATGCGCAACAAGCGCCCGTTCGCCTATCCGGTGCAGCAGGGCGATGCCACCTGGGTGATTTTTCTGAACAACTGGATCGCGCTGAAGAAGTCCGAGGGTTTCTTCGATGCGCTCGAGGCGAAGTGGTTCGGGCGATAGCCGGGCGGCCGGGCGGCCGGGGCGCCCGCGGTGGCTGGCAGGACTGACGTCGATCACGGCCCGACGGCGTGAGAAGCGGCAACGAGCGACGCGCAGCGGCGATCGCAGCGGCCGTTTTGGCGGCTCTGGTCCTTGCCGGATGCGCGCGCACCGACTACAGCTGGGGCTGGTACATCTTCAATCCGTGGCTGCCCAAGGGCGGCAGCAACCTGCGGTTCATGCTCGCGGGCTTGACGGCGACGATCGCCGTGTCGGTCACGGCCATCATCGGTTCGGTCGTGCTCGGCGTGCTGCTTGCGGTGGCCGGTCTGTCGGGCAACCGGGCTCTGCGGTCCGTGAATCGGGTCTACGTCGAGGTGTTTCGTGCGATCCCGCTGCTCGTGCTGCTGCTGTGGGTCTACTACGGGCTGCCGGTGCTGTTCGGATTGCAGTTCGACGTGTTCACCGCCGGCGTGCTGGCGCTGGCGCTGTCGGACGCAGCGTTCGAGGCCGAGGTGTTTCGTGCGGGCATCCAGTCGGTGCCGCGCGGTCAGCTCGAAGCGAGCGATTCCCTGGGGCTCTCCGGGTGGCAGAAGTTCAGGTACATCGTGATGCCGCAGGCGATCCGCTCGATCCTGCCGGCGCTGGGCAACCAGTTCGTGTACGTGCTGAAGATGAGTTCGCTCGTTTCCGTCATCGGGTACCAGGAGCTGACCCGGCGCGCGAACGAGCTGAACGTGAGCGAGTACCGGCCGTTGGAGATCTACACGCTGCTGGTGCTCGAGTACCTTGCGCTGATCCTCGTCGTGTCGTGGCTGGTGCGGCGCCTCGAGTGGCGCATGGGCCGTTCGACCCGCGCTTGAATGAGTTCCACGCAACATGGCCCTGAACCCATGATCCTCTATGCGACCCCGGTTTCCGTGTATTCGGCGAAGACGCGCATCGTGCTCCTGGCCAAGGGGATGGCCTTCGAGGAAAGAGAGCCCCCGGGTGGCTACCGTTCCGAGGCGTACCGCCGCATCGTGCCGATGGGGACGATCCCGGCGCTCGTCGATGGCAGCCTGGTGCTGTCGGAGTCGGAAGTGATCAACGAGTATCTCGAAGAGAAGCAGGCGTCGCCCCCGCTGCTGCCGACGGGCATCGCCGAACGCGCGCGCGTGCGCTTTCTGGCCCGATTCCACGACCTGCATCTGGAGCCGGTGGTGCGCGGCCTGTTTCCGCACATCCGACCCGACCGCGGCGACGCGGCCGCCCTCGACGAGAAGGCCCATGCATTCGACGATCGGCTCGCGCAGCTCGCCGGATTCGCCACCCCCGAACCCTATCTCGCGGGTTCGGCGCTGACCCTGGCCGACTGCGGCCATGCCGTCACCGTCCCGCTGGGCGCGATGCTGCTGGCGGCGCTCGATCGGCCGGTCGCGCTGCCACCTGCGCTCCAGGCGTGGCTGGCCGTCGTGCACCGGCATCCGGCGGTGGCCGCGGCGCTTGCACCCTGGCGCTCGGCGACCTTGGAGTGGATTCGCACACGCCTTGCAGGATGATGCGCCGCCGGGAGTGGGGAAGGCTGCCACCGGGTGTGGGGAAGGCCGCCACCGGCCAGCGGGTTCACAAACCGCCCGGTTTCATGGACACTGGGCGAATTGCGCAACTCGGCAAGGCGCTCACGTGATCCTGCATGCTGGAGTCGTTCCGCGTGCCCGCACTGAAGGACGAGGGGGGCACGCGTGACGGGCGCAGGCTCGCTGCGCCGGGTGGCTGCCGGGGTCCTGGAGGTCGCCTACCGCGAGACGGGGCCGCCGGACGGCGCGCCCGTGCTGCTGATGCACGGTTTTCCATACGACATCCACGCCTACGCCGAGGTCGCGCCGATTCTTGCCGGGCGCGGCTGCCGGGTGATCGTGCCGTATCTGCGCGGGTTCGGGCCGACGCGCTTCCTGAGTGACGCCACACCCCGTTCGGGCGAGCAGGCCGCGCTCGGCGCCGACCTGCTCGCGCTGATGGACGCGCTCGGCGTGCCACGGGCGGTGCTGGCGGGCTACGACTGGGGCGGGCGGGCAGCGTGCGTCGTCGCCGCCCTGTGGTCCGAGCGATGCAGCGGGTTAGTCTCGTTCAACAGCTACAACATCCAGAACATCGCCGGCGCGATGCGCCCGGACCTGCCGGAGAACGAGCACCGGCTCTGGTACCAGTACTATTTCCACAGCGAACGGGGCCGCAATGGCCTGGCGTCGGACCGGCGTGCCGTGTGCCGCCTGCTGTGGCGCCTGTGGTCACCGTCCTGGGCCTTCGACGACGCCACGTTCGAACGCAGCGCCGCCGCGTTCGACAACCCGGACTTCGTGGACATCGTGATCCATTCGTACCGGCATCGCTTCGGGCTGGTCCCCGGAGACCCGGCGCTGGCCGGCATCGAGCGCCGCCTCGCGGCGCAGCCGGCGATCACGGTTCCGGCGATCACTTTCGACGGCGCCGACGACGGCGTGCGTCCGCCCGCGACGCCCGCGCAGCATGCTCACCGATTCAAGGGGCCGCGCTCGCATCGCGTCGTGCCGGGCGTCGGGCACAACATGCCGCAGGAGGTGCCGCAGGTGTTTGCGGATGCCGTGATGGAGATGGTCGGATGATCGATTCGGAAAGCGACCTGCGCCGGCTGTACGCCGCCCCCACCGAGCGGGTGATCCGCAAGCAGCTGGACCGGCTCGATCGCCACTGCTGCCGGTTCATCGAACTGTCTCCGTTCGTCGTGATCGCCAGCGGCGGCGGTGACGAGGGCCTGGATGCGTCACCGCGCGGCGGCGCGCCCGGCTTCGTTGCGGTCGTCGACGCGCACACGCTGCTGATCCCGGATGCGCCGGGCAACAACCGGCTCGACACGCTGGCCAACATCACGCGCACCGGGCAGGTCGGCCTGCTGTTCCTGGTGCCCGGGCTCGACGAGACCCTGCGCGTCAACGGACGTGCGCGCGTCAGCGACGACGGATCGCTGATTGCGCGCTTCGCGACCGAGCGACGCGCGCCCCGGTGCGTGATCGAGGTCGTGGTCACGCAGGCCTACCTGCACTGCGCCAAGGCGTTCATGCGCTCGAAGCTGTGGAGCGCCGAGTGCCGCGTCGACCCCGTGTCGCTGCCGACGATCGGCCAGATGATCAGCGAACAGACCGGCATCGTCTCGAAAGTCGAGACGCGCGACGAGATGATCGCGCGGTACACGCCGGACCTCTAGGCGTACAGGCCGAACGACGCATGGCAGCGGAGGGATGATGGGCAAGGGCAGGCTGGAAGCGTTCAGTGACGGGGTGATCGCGATCATCATCACCATCATGGTTCTGGAGATGAAGGTTCCGCATGACGCCAGCCTTTCGGCGCTGACCCCGCTGCTGCCGGTGTTCCTGAGCTACGTGCTGAGCTTCGTTTACATCGGCATCTATTGGAACAATCACCACCACATGCTGCACGCGACCCGGGACGTCAGCGGTGGCATCCTGTGGGCGAACCTTCATCTGCTGTTCTGGCTGTCGCTCGTCCCCTTCGTGACCGGATGGATGGGGGAGAACGGCTTCGCGCCGGCGCCGACCGCGCTGTACGGCGTGGTGCTGCTGCTGGCCGCTTTGGCCTACTACATCCTGCAGCGCACGATCGTGGCCCGCATGGGGCCCGACTCGGTGCTGCAGCGCGCACTCGGGTCCGATCTGAAGGGCAAGATCTCACCGTGGCTGTATGTCGTCGCCATTCCGCTCGCCTTCTTGCATCCGGGCATATCCGGTGCGCTGTATGCGCTGGTGGCGTTGATCTGGCTGGTTCCGGATCGACGGATCGAGCGCGTATTGGGCCAGGGCGGCAGTCATTCGGCTTAGGCGTGGGGCGCGTTTCCCAACGACCAGGAGGATTCGATGCAAGCTTCCGACCAGACGCCCGCGCAGGGGCCGGTTCCGTCCGCCGCGCCCGCCTGGGCCGTCACGATGCGCCGGTTCACGCAATACGTGTCGCAGGACTTCCTGGGCGGGCCCCGGCCGTGGAAGTTCGCCTGGGTCATCAACTTCCAGAAGGCCGGCACCTTCGTGTTCCTGGGGTTCCTCATCGCGTACTACGGCAACACGTCGACTGCGGCATGGATCTACCTCGCCATGCACGGCAGCTACGGCCTGGTGTGGATCATCAAGGACCTGGCGTTTCCCGATCCGGGCTGGCAGACGCGGGTGACCATCGGCGCCGGGGTGAACAGCTTCCTGACCGTGCTGGGCTGGTACTGGGTGTTCGGCTGGCTGCTGATCTCGGGCACGTCGCGGCCGGTCTATCCTTTGCCCGACCACGTTTGGTTCTGCCTGTGCATCAGCCTGTGCATCGTGGGCTGCGTGGTGATGATCGCCGCCGACGCGCAGAAGTACTACACGCTGCGCGTCCGGCGCGGGCTGATCACCGACGGCATGCACCGCTACGTCCGGCACCCCAACTACCTGGGCGAGATCATGGTCTACGCCAGCTTCGCGATGATGGTCTGGCACTGGCTGCCGGTGGTCGTGCTGGCCTGGGTCTGGCTGGGCCTGTTTGCGGTCAACATGGCGCTCAAGGAGGCAAGCATGTCCCGATATCCGGAGTGGGCCGCTTACCGCAGGCGCAGCTGGTGGCTCGTGCCCTACGTGCTGTAGCCGATCGGACTCGGGATGGCTGCCCGGGCCACGATCGGCGACCTTCCGGGGCTCGGGCCGAAGTCCGCCGCGATGCTGGAGCGGGCCGGAATCGGCTCGGTCGAGCAGCTGCGCAGCCTCGGTTCGATCGCCGCCTACGTCCGCGTGAAGCGCTCGGGCGCGAGACCCAGCCTGAACCTGCTGTGGGCGCTGGAATCGGCGCTGACGGGACAGCCATGGCAGGAGGTCGCCCGGCAGCACCGCACCAGCCTGCTGTTTGCCCTGGAGCAGCACGAGCGCGGCGAGCGTCCGCGTGGCCGTGTGCGATGATCCGCTTCTGGCATTCGACGCCATGGATCGACCGGCGACGACAGGAGTGAAGATGGCCGACGAGATCAGCAGGACCGATGCCCAGTGGCGCGCGCAGCTCGAGCCGGCGCAGTACGACGTGCTGCGCCGTGAAGGCACGGAGCGGGCCGGCACCAGCGCGCTCAACGACGAGAAGCGCAAGGGCACCTACCAGTGCGCAGGCTGCGGCCAGCCGCTGTTCACCAGCGACATGAAGTTCGACAGCGGCACCGGCTGGCCGAGCTTCTTCACGACGCTGCCGGGTGCGTTCGCGACGAAGACCGACTTCAAGCTGATCCTGCCGCGCACCGAGTATCACTGTGCGCGCTGCGGCGGCCATCACGGTCACGTCTTCAACGACGGTCCGCGCCCGACGGGCAAGCGCTACTGCAACAACGGCGTGGCGCTCAGATTCGTTCCGGACTGACGTGGCGAGCTCGGCTGCCGTCGTGTCGAAGTGTTCCGCCATGGCCGGCCTGGCGATTCGCCGATACCGGCCGGGCGACGAGCGCGCGCTGTGGGCGATCTTCCACGCCGCGGTCCATGAGACGGCCGCTGCCGACTACACGGCCGAGCAGCTCGAGGCCTGGGCGCCGCGCGATTTCGACACGCCGGCCTGGGACGCGCGAATCGAGCGCATCCGCCCTTGGGTAGCCGAGCTCGACGGCATACCGGTGGGGTATGCGGACGTTCAGCCTGACGGCTACATCGACCACTTCTTCGTGGCGCCGTGGATCGTGCGCCGCGGTGTAGGCGCGCGGCTGATGGACCGGATCCACCGCAGCGCCTGGGACGCCGGCACGCGGCGCCTGTGCGCGGACGTGAGCCTGGGCGCGCGCGCTTTCTTCGAGCGGTTCGGTTTCGAGGTGGAGGCGTCGCGCGACGTGCGGGTTCGCGGTGCGGTGCTGCGCAATTTCCGGATGAGCAAAGGGCTGGTCACCCGGGCGGACGTCGACGCCTGCAGCCGGGCGCCGGGCGAATGAACGCAAAGCGTGCAGCGCGCGTGCCGGCTGTGTCGCAGGCAGTGTCGCCGGCGGTGTCGCGGCCGCTCGAGCCGCCGGGCGAGCGGATCGTCACGGCCCTGGTCGAACTCCTGGGGCGCGTGCCGAGCAGTCGCGAGCACCTCGGGACGCACGCCGACGATCGCGCCCGCCTCGTTGCCAGGCGTGCCGCCCGGCGGGCTGCCATGGCGGCGGGCGGGCTGGCGCTGCCGCCCGGGCCGCTTGGCTGGTTCACCGTGCTGCCCGAGCTGGTCGCGGTGTGGAGGATGCAGGCCCAGATGGTCGCCGACATCGCCGGGGCTTACGGGCACGATGCGACGCTGACGCGCGAGCACATGGTCTACTGCCTGTTTCGCCACACGGCTGCGCAGGCGGTTCGTGATCTGACGGTCCGGGTCGGCGAGCGGCTGCTCACGCGGCAGGTGAGTCTGGCGACGCTGCAGCGGGTCGCGGCCGCGATCGGACTCAAGCTGACGCACCGCGCGATCGGCACCGGACTGTCTCGGTGGCTGCCGGTGGCGGGCGCCGTTGGCGTCGGCGCCTATGCGTACGTCGACACGGTCAACGTCGCGCGGACCGCGATCGAACTGTTCGGCCAGACACGATTGGAGGGATCGGAAAATGGACCTCGCGGCACTGAAGACATTGATGGAACCGCTGTTTCCAGGAGTGATGGGCATCGAGGTGCTCGAAGCGACGCCTGATCGCGTGGTCGGCGCGATGCAGGTCCGCCCGGACCTGTGCACGACCGGCAGGATCCTGCACGGGGGCGCGTTCATGGCGTTCGCCGATACGCTCGGCGCGGTGGCGACCGTGGTCAACCTGCCGCCCGGGGCGCGCACGACCACGATCGAGTCCAAGAC
>CAYGZN010000014.1:0-17654 GCA_964354355.1 uncultured Burkholderiaceae bacterium
GGAGCAGGTGCTGGAGCTGGAGCAGGTGCTGGAGCTGGAGCAGGTGCAGGAGCTGGAGCTGGAGCCGGTGCAGGAGCCGGTGCAGGTGCCGGTGCAGGTGCGGGTGCCGGTGCAGGTGCCGGTGCAGGTGTCGGTGTCGGTGTCGGCGCGGGTTGGACGGTCGCATCGGCGCTGGAGATCGCCGTCGGGTTCGACGCACTGGCGGTCGGTGCAGCCGCGCTCGGTGCGGTCGGACTCTGTGCAGCGGGCGTCGGCGCGGTCAGCACGACGGCGGCCAGCGAGGCACCCCCGCCGCCGCCTGCCGCGGCAGCCGCCAGCACGCCCAGCGCGGCGCCCGCACCGATGACCATCCAGTTGGATCCGCCCGTGGCCGCAGCCGCCTCCGGCAGAGGTGCCACCGGCGCAGTGCCGTACAGCAGGAACGAGCCATCGGGCAACGCGGCGAGCGGCAGCGACTCGTTCGTGATCTGCACGCTGGCTCCGGCGGCGTCGAGTGCCACCGAACAGTCCCGGCCCGGCGTGCACGCGCCGAAGAAGTTGCTGAGCTCGACTTCACGGCCCTCGGGCAGGCCGCCGATCAGCAGCGAGTTGTCGACGCGGTAGACGGCCACGTCGCGCGGCAGCGGCCCCGCGTCGTCGAGGATCCGGAAGTTCTCGGTGGGGCGGACGATCACCTGCGTGCGGGCCTCGCCCACCGCGACGGTCCGTGCAGGTGCCTCCGATGAGGTGATTTCGATGCGCAGTGCCATGAGGACGAATCATGCCGTGCCCGGGCGCGTTGCGCCAGCCATGCGAGGGGTCGCACGACTGCCCGCGCGCGGCAACGACCACCTGTTCGACCGCTTGTTCGACCGCGCTGGCGACGCGGGGCCGCCGTGCGGTCGTGCTCAGCCCAGTTGCAGCAGCCTGCGCTCCTGTCGCGCCACCAGCCGCTCGATGTCGGCCACGTCCTGTGGGGACAGCCGCGGCCCCGGACGGCGGACCGCGGGCGATGCGATCGCCCCGCGACGCGCCAGCAGGTGCTTGCGCACGGCGAGCCCGATGCCCTGCTGCTGCTCGTAGCGCGCCAGCGGCAGATAGGCATCGAACAGGTCGTGCGCGCGCTCGATCTGCCCCGCCTCGTACGCGGCGCACACGCCCGTCATCATCTCGGGATACGGAAATCCGGTCATCGCGCCATCGGCACCGCGGCCGAGCTCCTCGGGCAGGAACAGCCCGCCGCCGTTGCCGGTGAGGATCGAGAACCGCCGGACGTCCCCCCGGTCGCTTGCGGCCCGGTACGCGGACAGCTTGGCCAGGCCCGGGCAGTCCTCGTGCTTGAGCATCACGCAGGTCGGGATCGTCTGGACGATGCGCAGCACCACCGACGCAGGCATCTGCACGCCGGATGCGATCGGATGGTCCTGCAGCACGAACGGGATCGCGTCGCCGAGCGTCTCGGCGACCCCCTCGAAGTAATCGCAGATCTGCACGTCCGAACGCAGCCCCGGGCCGGGCTGGATCATCACCCCGGCCGCCCCCGCCCCGATCGCGGCCTGCGCCAGCTCGCGCATCGACGCAAGCCCCGGCGCCGACACACCGGCGATCACCGGGACGCGTCCGTCCACGCGCCTCGCCACGCGCTCGACGAACGCGCGGGACTCGCCGGCCGTGAGTTTGGGCGCCTCGCCCAGCACGCCCAGCACCGTCAGCCCCGCGACGCCGTGCCCGAGGTAGAAGTCCACCAGCCGATCGGTGCTGCCCAGGTCCAGCGCGCCGTCGTCGGCAAACGGCGTGGCCGCGATCAGGAAGACCCCGCGGGCGTTCTCGTTCAGGTTCACGTCTGCGCCCCCTTGCGTTGCGGCCTAGAAACTGGATCCCGGCTGCTTCAGGAAATCGATCTCGGCCGCCGTCGAAGGGCGCCCGAGCGCGGCATTGCGGTGCGGAAACCGTCCGAAGCGCTCGATGACCTCGAAGTGCTTGACCGCCCACTCGTACGCGCCGCCGACCTGCGGGTCGTCGCGCAGCAGCCCGAACAGGCGCAGCGCCTCGCGCTGGTCGTCGATCGACTCGGCGTGCTCGAAGGGCAGATAGACGAACCAGCGCTGCACCGGCAGCAGCGTCACGTCCCAGCCGCGCGCAACCACGTCGCGCGCCAGGGCCAGTGCGCGCGCGTCCAGCGCGAACGCATCGGCCTGGCCGCGGAACAGGTTGCGCGGAAACTGGTCGCACACCAGCAGCAGCGCCAGCGCCGAGGTCGGCTGCAGGGCCCATTGCTGCAGCCCCTGATCCCGGGCCTGCTGGACCAGGTCACCGAAGCGCGTGCGGATGGCCTCGTCGAACGCCGGGTCCTTGCGGAACCATTCGGGCCGCTCGCGGCCGTACGCCGCGCTCGCGGGTTCTGCGAACCAGAAGTCCAGGACCTGCGCGGCGCGCGGCGGCACCGCACCCTCGTCGATCGTCATCGGGGCGCCCCTGTACTCAGTCCAGCTCGAGCACCACGCGTCGGGTGCGTGCGCTCTTCTTCTCGATCTTGACGATGCGGACCGACCCGATCTCGGCCGTGTTGGACACGTGCGTGCCTCCGCAGGGCTGCAGGTCGACCCCGACGACCTCGAGCAGTCGCACGCGACCGTATCCGAGCGGCGGCTTGACCGTCATCGTTCGAACCAGGTCGGGCTGCGCCAGCAGCTGCTCGTCGGTGATCCAGCGGGCCCGCACCGGATGCGCCTCGACCACGAGGCGCTGCAATCCGGCCTGCAGCGCCTCGCGGTCCAGCGGCTCGACCATGTCGAAGTCGAGCCGCGCATAGTCGGCCGTGATCGAGCAACCGTTGACCGCGTGCGGCACCAGCGCGCACAGCAGGTGGGTCGTCGTGTGCAGCCGCATGTGGCGGTGACGCCGATCCCAGTCGATGATCGCGCGCACGTCGTCGCCCGGTGCCAGGCGCGCCAGCGCCGCCTCCTGCCCTTCGTCGGGCACGTGGAGCGCGTCGTCGGGCGTCGCCCCGGGGGCGCGCGACTTGCGCGTGTCGGCAATCTCGATCCGCAGCCCGTCGCCGCGCACGAGGACACCGCGGTCGCCCGCCTGTCCTCCGCCCGTCGGGTAGAACACGGTGCGATCGAGCGTCACGCCTTCGGGCCCGACGGCCACGACCCGCGCATCGCACTCGCGCAGCTGGGCGTCGTCGCGAAACAGCGCGGCGCTCAACGCTCAGCCCAGCAGCGCATGTTCGAGCTGCTCGGGGTCGAGCTCGCCATGGAACAGCATCTCGGGCGGAAGCATCGCCACCACCAGCACCAGCTTCTCGAACTCGGGCGCGAACGCATCGATCAGCCGCTGCGGATGCGGACACAGCTTGCGGTCGGCGATCACGCCGAACTGCACGCCGCCCGCGTACGACAGGATCGACACGCCCAGCCCGACGTCTCCCGACTGGGGCACCCAGAACAGCATCCGGGTCAGCTTGCGCCCGGCCAGCGACAACTGCGCCCTGGGACCGGGCACGTTGGTCATCACCGCGGTCGCCTTGCTCGCAACGTAGTCCAGGATGGGCTCCTGCAGCAACCTGGGGGCGCGCCCCACCGTCGCGAGCAGCCCGTACGCCAGCACCGCCTGGTATCCGCCCTTGAGTTCGTCCATCCGGCGCCGGACCTCCTGCACGCGCGCGATCGGGTTGGCGATGCCGACCGGAAGCGTCAGCGGGACCAGCCCGAACCGGTTGCCGAGCTGCAGCACTTCGTCGGCCGGACGCAGGTTCACCGGCACCATCGCCCGGATTTCGACGCCACGCGTGTCTTCGCCGCAGCCCCGAAGGTAGGTGCGCATCGCACCGGCCACGCACGACAGCAGCACGTCGTTGATCGATGCGCCCAGCGCCTTGCACACGACCCGGACGTCGTCCAGCGGCAGCGGTTCGTTCCACGCGACGCCCTTGGCGACTCCGGGCTTGCCCTTGAGGCTGGTCCGGCTGTCGGACTGCAGCAACGCGATGGCCGCGGCGTCCTTCAGGACCTGGCCGCCCGCCTGCGCGTATTCGACCAGGCGCTCGGGCTGGCGGGCCAGGTGCATCGAGCCGGCGACGACGTCGCCCGCGGTCTCGATCGCCCGGACGGTGCCGCGCGTCAGCGGCCGCAGGTACGGCGCCCAGGGATTCGACTCGACCTCGGCGGGATCGCGCTCGACGGTGTGGTCGTGACCCGACGGCGCCGCGGCCGCGCCCTCTTCCATGTCGGTGAGGCCGAGCATGACCCGCACCAGCGCGATGCCGTCGGCGATGCAGTGGTGGATGCGGACCAGCATCGCGCTGGTGCCCTTGTAGCCGTCGACCAGGTGGAATTGCCACAACGGGCGGTCGGGGTCCAGCGGCAGCACGGCGAGTTCGGCGGTGAACCGCTGCAGTTCGGCGTCGCCGCCGAGGCCGCCCAGGCGATGGCGCTGCAGGTGATGGTCGAGGTCGAACTCGTCGTCGTCGACCCACCAGGCCGAGCCGGTCGCATCGAACTCGACCCGCTGGCGAAAGCGCCGGAAGCCCAGCAGCCTTTCCTGCACGACCCCCCGCAGGCGTTCGTAGTCGACCGGGCCATCGAATACGTCCACGCCGACGATCACCATCAGGTTGGTCGGTCGGTCCATCCTCAGCCATGCGGTGTCGACGCTCGACATCCGCTCGCGGCCAGCCTGCTCAGCCATTGTCCCCCCGCGCCCGGAATCGCCGGGCAGGCGTTTAGCGGCTATGATACCGATGCGACCGCACCCGCGTGATCCGCCGGCGCAACGCGCGCCCGCACACCGATGGAGATGCCCATGGCCGACCTCGCCAGCCAGTTCAAGACCGCCGTTGCCGACTCCAAGAAGCTGCCGGAGCGGCCGGACAACGCGACCCTGCTCAAGCTGTATGCGTTGTACAAGCAGGCGACCGACGGCGACGTGGACGGCAAGCGGCCCGGCTTCACCGACATGGTCGGGCGCGCCAAGTGGGACGCCTGGAACGAGATCAAGGGAACGACGAAGAAGGACGCCATGCAGCAGTACGTGTCGCTGATCGACGACCTCAAGGCGGGTTGACGCCGCCGCGGCGGTCAGCCGAAGTACTCGTCGAAGTTCCGGTGCACGTGGTCCTCGATCCGGTGCTTGAAGGCGGCGAGCAGGAAGCCCAGCTTCGCGTGCAGTTCGACGTGGTCCTTGCCGACCTTGAGCTCGCCGTGCACGCCGGTGCGCTCGAACTTCAGCACGTTGCCGTGCCACTTGCTGGTCATTCCGAACTCCTGGGCCATCTCGTCGGCCACCCGCTGGGCGGCGGTGCGGGCCTTGCGCAGGCCCAGCGCGTGGTCGCGCTTGAGTTCGATCGTCGACATCGGCGGCTCTCCTTCAGCCCAGGGTTTGCGGATTGACCGGCGTGGGCGGAGGTCGGCCGCCGAATCGCGCCAGCAGGTTCTGCGCGGCCAGCATCGCCATGCCCAGCCGCGACGACCGCGTCGCGCTGCCGATGTGCGGGGTCAGCACGACGTTGGTCAGCGACAGCAGGCCCGGGTCGACGGCCGGTTCGTTCTCGTAGACGTCCAGGCCGGCCGCACCCGGGCGCCCCGCCTTCAGCGCCCGCGCCAGCGCGGCGTCGTCGACGATGCCCCCGCGCGCGATGTTGACCAGCGTGGCTGCCGGCTTCATCAGCGCGAGTTCGGGTTCGCCGATCAGGTGGTGCGTCTCGCGCGAATACGGCAGCACCAGCACCACATGGTCGGCCTGCGCGAGCAGCTCGGGCAGCGGCAGGCGGCTGGCGCCGAGCTCGGCCTCGTTCGGTGACGGGCCGCGGTTGGCGTACAGGATCCGCATGTCGAAGCCCCGGGCGCGACGCGCGACCGCCGAGCCGATCCGGCCCATCCCCACGATGCCCAGGGTGGCGCCGTGCACGTCGACCCCGAGGAACTGGTCCCACGACCAGCGTCCCCACTGACCCGAACGCAGGAAGCGCTCCGACTCGCTGACGCGCCGCGCCGCCGCCATCAGCAGGGTCCAGGCCATGTCGGCGGTGGCCTGCGTCAGCACCTCGGGCGTGTTGGTCACGAGCACCCCGCGCGCGGTGCAGGCCGCGACGTCGACGTGGTTGTAGCCGACCGAGCCGGTCGCGACCATCCGCAGCCGCGGACACGCATCGAGCAGCGCCGCGTCGACGCGGTCGGCCGTCACGACCAGCAACGCGTCGCAGCCCGCCGCCCGCGACGCCAGCTCGCAGGCCTCCCACACCGCGTCGTCCTGGTTGGACACGACCTCGAAGACGGGCTCCAGCGCAGCCAGCACCTCGGGAAACACCCAGCGGGTCACCAGCAGCCGGGGTTTCACGCGTCGCCCGAGACGACGATCACGTGCACGCGGTAAGGGCCGTGCGCGCCGAGCACGATCGTCTGTTCGATGTCGCCGGTCCGCGACGGGCCCGACACCAGGCTGGTTGCGCGCGGCAGCTCACCCCGCTCGGCGCGCACGAGCGCGAACGCATCCTCGTAGTGACCGACGACCCGCGACGCGGCCACGATGGCGACGTGCGTCTCGGGCAGCAGGTGCATCGACGCCGGCGTGTCGGGACCCGACAGCATCATCAGCGTGCCGGTCTCGGCGATGGCCGCGAACACGCCGGTGATGCCTACCGCGTCGTCGCCGCGCGGCGCGCGCGCCTGCGCGTCGATGCCCGCGGCCTGCCACGGCAGGCCGGCGAGCGTGTTCCACACGGCCGCCCGCCTGGGCAACTGCAAGGCATCCAGGTAACGCGCAACCGCCGCCGGAGCGTCGGCCATCGACGCCACCCGCTCGGTCGTGCTCGACATGCGCGCGGCCTGGCCTTCGAAGTGCGCGAGCCGGTCGGCTCCCAGCGTCGGCTGCGGCCCGACCCGCGGCCGCGACAGCCAGTCGGCGACGGCGTCGCGCTCCGACGCGCCCGGCGGGCCGTCGCGCCCCTGCGCGCTGCGGATGCGCGCCAGGATGTTGCGGCGGGCGGTCGAGGTGTCCAATCGGGGATTCCTTCGGTCGATTATAGCCAGCGGGTTCAGCGCTTCAGGTCAAAGACCTGCCGCAGGTAGGCCAGATAAGCGGGATCGTCGCACATGGTCTTCTCGGGTGCATCCGACAGCTTGGCTACCGGCTGGCCGTTGCAGCGCACCATCTTCATGACGATCTGCAGCGGGCGCAGCCCGAGGTCGTTGGTCAGGTTGGTGCCGATGCCGAACGCCAGCTTGGTGCGGTCCCTGAAGCGCAGGTACAGCGAGATCGCCAGCGGCACGTTCAGGCTGTCCGAGAAGATCAGCGTCTTGGTGCGCGGGTCGATTCGAAAGTCCTCGTAGTGACGGATCAGCCGCTCGCCCCACTCGAACGGGTCGCCCGAGTCGTGCCGGGCCCCGTCGAACAGCTTGCAGAAGTACAGGTCGAAATCGCGCAGGAACGCGTCGATGCCGTAGACGTCGGACAGCGCGATGCCCAGGTCGCCGCGGTACTCCCGGGCCCAGGTCTCGAACCCGTAGGTCTGCGAGTCGCGCAACCGCGGCCCCAGCGCCTGGCAGGCCTGCAGGTACTCGTGCGCCATCGTGCCCAGCGGCAGCACGCCGTGCTTCATCGCGTAGTGGACGTTCGAGGTGCCGGCGAAATTGGAACCCAGCTCGTCGCGCAGGCCGATGATCACCTCCTCGTGCCACAGGCGCGAGAAGCGCCGCCGGGTGCCGTAGTCCGCGACCCGCATGCCCTCGAGCTCGTCGTTGTCGCGGATCAGCGCGATCTTCTCGACCAGACGGCGCCTGCCCTCGAGGTAGTCGGGCGAGCGATGGGTGTTGCGAAAGTAGATCTCGTTGACGATCGCGAGCACCGGGATCTCGAACAGGATCGTGTGCAGCCACGGCCCCTTCACCGTGATGTCGATCTCGCCGCGGGTGGCCGCCGGCGCCACGGTCACGTACTTCGCGTTCATCTGGAACAGGCCCAGGAAGTCGACGAAGTCGCTCTTGATGAAGCGCAGCGAGCGCAGGTACTCGAGCTCGCGATCGAAGAAGCGCAGCGTGCACATCTGCCGGATCTCTTCGTCGATCTCGTCGATGAAGGGAACGAGGTCGATGCCCGGGGTGCGGCACTTGAAGCGGTATTCGACCTGCGCGCCCGGGAAATGGTGCAGCACGACCTGCATCATCGTGAACTTGTACAGGTCGGTGTCGAGCAGCGACGAGATGATCATCGGCCCGATTCTATCTACAATCGGGTCATCGTGACCGCTGGCGATCCCCGTTCGAATCCTGGCGCGGCGCCACCGCTTGCGCGGTTCGCCGCACGGCTGTCGCTGCCGCTGATCGCCGCGCCCATGTTCCTGGTCAGCGGCGTGGAGCTGGTGGTGGCGGCGTGCCAGGCCGGCGTGGTCGGCGCATTTCCGAGCGCCAACTGCCGCGACCCGCAGGAGCTCGACCACTGGCTGGCCCGCATCGGCGAGGCGCTGCGCGATTTCGAGCAGTCGCGGCAACGGGCGGCCGCGCCGTTCGCCGTCAACCTGATCGTGCACCGCTCCAACCCCAGGCTGGCGCAGGACCTGGCGGTGGCCGTGCGTCACGGCACCGAGCTGGTCATCACCAGCGTCGGCTCGCCCGAAGCCGTGGTCGGGCCCCTGCACGACGCCGGCTGCCTGGTGCTGGCCGACGTGGCCTCGCTGCGCCACGCCGAGAAGGCGATCGCCGCCGGCGTCGACGGCCTGGTGCTGCTCACGGCGGGCGCCGGCGGACAGACCGGCTGGGCCAACCCGTTCGCCTTCGTGCGCGCGGTGCGTGCGTTCTGGGACGGGCCGCTGGTGCTGGCCGGCGGCGTGGGCGACGGGCAGGCACTGGCGGCCGCGCGGGTCCTCGGCTGCGACCTCGCCTACATGGGCACGCGTTTCATCGCCAGCACCGAGAGCCTCGCACCCCCGGCGTACAAGACGATGCTGGTCGAGTCGGGGATGGACGACGTGGTGCTCACCCGGGCTTTCACCGGACTGGAGACGAACATGCTGCGCCCGTCGATCGTCGCGGCCGGGCTCGACCCCGACCAGCTGCCGGCGCGCGGCGCGATCGACGTGTCCAAGGACATCGACGCGGGCGCGCGCGCGCTGCCCGGCGCGCGCCGCTGGAAGGACGTCTGGAGCGCCGGCCACGCGGTCTCGAGCGTGCACGGCGTGACAGCGGTGGCCGACATCGTGCGCCGCACCCGGCACGAGTTCGAGTCGGCGCTGCGCGCCGCAGGCTCGCTCAGGGACTGACGAAGCGGCGGATCATCTCGCCGCTGGCCTGCCAGTGGCGCTCGAGCTGCGCCGCAGCCTTCAGGTCGCGCCCGAGCACCGCCGACAGCGTGTGCTGGTTGGACAGGTAGAAGTACCCCAGCGACGCGATCGCCACGTACAGCTCGGCCGGGTCGATGCCGCCGCGGAACACGCCCGCCCGCTGGCCACGCTCGAGCAGCGCGCCGAGCAGCCCCACGACCGGCGACACCAGTTCGTCGAGCCGCGCCGACTTGCGCAGGTGACGCGCCTGGTGCTGGTTCTCGGTGTTGAGCAGGCCGATGAACTCCGGGTGCTGCGCGTAGTAGCGCCACACGAACCGGCAGAACGCCTGGAGCGCGTCGCGCGGCTCGAGCGCGTCGATCCGCAGGCTTCGCTCGGCGTCGCGCAGCGACGCGTAGGCGGCCTCGAGGACCTGCCGGTACAAGCCCTCCTTGCTCGCGAAGTAGTAGTACACCATACGCTCGCTGCTGCGTGCGCGCTGCGCGATGCGCTCACCGCGTGCGCCCGAGAACCCCATCCGGGCGAACTCGAGGGTCGCCGCACGCAGGATCCGGGCCCGCGTTGCATCGGCATCCCGCCGGCGCCGTGTCGGGGCGAGGCCGCTCATCGATGGGCTGTCAGGGCGCCTCGCTCGCTGCGCCGTGCGGCTCACCCGACCACGAGCGGCACCTCGACCGCGGGGGGCGTGTTGCGGCTGCGGGCGCAGCGCACCAGCCCGTCGATCACCACCATGCCCACACCCGGGATGTCGCCGAGCCGGATGCTGTCGAGCAGGTCGCGCCCCGCCGAGTGCTGCGCCTTGTCCAGGAACACCAGGTCCGCCGGCCGGCCGACTTCGATCAGCCCCTGGCGCAGCCCGCGCATTCGGGCGGTGTTGCCGGTCGCGAAGCCGATCGCGATCTCGGCAGGAACGTCGGCCAGGCTGGACAGCAGCGCGATCATCCTCAGGATGCCCAGCGGCTGCACGCCGGAGCCGGCCGGCGCGTCGGTGCCCAGGATCACGCGGTGCGGGCACTTCAATTCGATCGCGTGACGCGCGGTCAGGATGGCGATGCGCTCGTTGCCGTTGTGCACGATCTCGAGCGCGCGCGAGCTCTTCTCGCACAGCCGGCAGACCTGCGTGTACGGCAGTGCGGTGTGCCCGCCGTTGACGTGGCCGATCACGTCGGCATCGGCTTCGAGCACGACGTCGGCGTCGATCAGCCCCGAACCGGGGATCGACGGCCCGCCGGTGTGGATCGTGCTCTGCATGCCGTGCTTGCGCGCCCAGCCGACCATCCGTGCCGCCTCGGCACCGGCCTTGACCGAGCCCAGGCCGATCTCGCCCAGCAGCCGGACCCCCGCGGCGGCCATGTCGGCGAAGTCCTGTTCGGTCATTCCCTGTTCGATGACCGGCGCACCGGCCAGCACCTTGACGCCGCCGCCGACGCCCGCCGCCCGCATGCCGTCGAAGGCGCGCTGTGCGGTGATGGCCAGCGCCTTGACCCCCACGATGTCCTTGGGGCGCCCGGGCAGGTGGACCTCGCCGGCGGAGATCATCGTGGTGACCCCGCCGTGCAGGCACGACTCGATCCAGCCGAGCTGGTTCTGGCGCGGCGTCCAGTCGCCGAACACGGGGTGCACGTGCGAGTCGATCAGGCCGGGCGCCAGCGCAGTGCCGCGGGCGTCGATCGTGGTGCGCGCCAGGCCCGTGTCGCAGTCCGCGGCCCGGCCGACGGCCACGATCAGGCCGTCCTCGACCACCAGCGTGTCGGCCTCGAGGATCGGCCGGTCGATGTCGCCCGACAGCATCAGGCCGACGTTGCGGATCACCACCCTGCCCGACTTCTGCTCGGTCGCCACCGTTGCCATCTCGCCTCTCCTTCGTCGTCTAGACAGTCAGGTATGCGCGGCGCACCGCCTCGTCGGCGTCGAGCTCGCGCATGGTGCCCGCGAACCGGACCTGGCCCTTCTCCAGCACGTAGACCCGGTCCGACACGCGGTCCGCGAAGTTCAGGTTCTGCTCGGACAGCAGCACCGCCAGCCCCTCGCGCTTCATCTCGTTGATCGAGCGCGCCATCTGCTCGACGATCAGCGGCGCGACGCCCTCCGACGGCTCGTCGAGCAGCACCAGCCGCGGGTTGCCCATCAGCGTGCGGGCCACCGTAAGCATCTGCTGCTCGCCACCGCTCATCCGGCCGCCGGGCCGATCGGGCATCTGCGCCAGGTTCGGGAACAGCGCGAACAGGCGCTCGACGCTCCACGTCGGGGCGCCGGCGCGCGGCGGCTGGCGCCCGACCTCCAGATTCTCCAGCACCGTCAGGTCGGTGAAGATCCGCCGGTCCTCGGGGACCCAGCCCATCCCGGCCCGCGCGATTCGATGCGGCGGCAGCGCCGTGATGTCGCGGCCGTCGAATCGCACGGCACCGGCCGTGCGGGCCATCAGTCCCGCGACCGACTTCATCGTCGTCGACTTGCCGGCGCCGTTGCGCCCCATCAGCGCGACCACCTCGCCCGGGGCGACCTGCAGCGACACGTCGAACAGGATCTGCGCGCGCCCGTACCACGCGCACAGGCCCTGCACCTCGAGCAGCGGCGGCGCGCCCATCTCACGTCCCCTGCGGCACGGCGGCGCTGCCGAAGTAGACCTCGCGCACCTTCGGGTCGTCGCGGATCGAAGCGGGCGCGCCCTGGGCGATCAGCTGGCCGCGCGCCAGCACGATGATCCGGTCGGCATACGAGAACACCACGTCCATGCTGTGCTCGGTGAACAGCACCCCGATGCCACGCTCGCGCACCAGCCGCTTGACCAGCGCGACCAGCTCGTTGCGCTCGCGCGGCGCCATGCCGGCGGTCGGCTCGTCCATCAGCAGCAGCGTGGGCTCGCTGGCCAACGCCACCGCGAGCTCGACCCGCTTGATGTCGCCGTAGGCGAGCGACGCACAGGGGGCGTCGCTCGCGCCGCCGAGTCCGACCGCCTCGAGCAGCGCAACGGCCTGCGATCGGTGCCTGTCGGCGGCGCGGCCCCACCAGCGATGCAGTTCGCGCGCGTGCGAGATCAGCGCCATCTGCACGTTCTCGGCGACGGTCATCGACGCGTAGGTCGCCGCGATCTGGAAGGTCCGCCCGACTCCCAGGCGCCAGATCTGTCGCGGCTTCATGCCGGTCAGGTCGTGGCCGGTCAGCAGCACCCGGCCCGAGTCGGGCCGCAGCTGCCCGTTGATGCAGTTGAAGCAAGTCGACTTGCCGGCGCCGTTCGGGCCGATCATCGCCAGCAGCTCGCCGGCGGCGACCGAGAAGCTCACGTCGTCGACCGCACGCACGCCGCCGAACGCCTTGCGCAGGCCCTCGACGCGAAGCAGTTCCGACGCGGCGCCGCTCACGCGCGCCTTCCGCGGATCGCCAGCCGGTTGAGCAGCGGCCCGAGCGCGCCGACCACGCCCTGTGGGAAAGCCAGCACCAGCAGCAGGATGGTCGCGCCGAGCACCGCACGCCAGTAGTCGGTGGCGCGGATGATCGAGTCCTGCAGCCACGTGAACAGCGCCGCGCCCACCACCGGACCGGCCAGCGTCTGGATACCGCCCAGCAGCACCATCACCAGGCCGTCGATCGAGCGGCCGACGGCGATCGTCTCGGGTGAGATCGTGCCCTTGGCGAACGCGAACAGCGAACCTGCCAGACCGCCGAAGAAGCCGGCCACCATGAACGCGGTCCACTGCACGCGCACCACGTCGATGCCGGCGGCCTCGGCCCGCAGCGGCGAGTCGCGCGCGGCCCGCATCGCGTAGCCGAAGGGCGAGAACAGGATCGCGCGCAGGCACCACAGGCCGATCGCGACCAGCGCCAGCGTCAGCAGGTAGTAGGACGTCTTGGAGGCGAACCGCGCCGAGGGCCACACGCCGACCAGTCCATTGCTGCCACCGGTGACCTCGTCCCACTGGAAGACGAGTGCCCAGACGATCTGCGCGAAGGCCAGCGTCAGCATCGCCAGGTACACGCCCGACAGCCGCACCGCGAACCAGCCGAACAGCGCCGCGCCGGCCAGCGCCAGCAGCGGCGCCACCACCAGCGCCGCCTCCATCGGCAGGCCGAGCGCCTTGAGCGCGAGCGCCGCGCCGTAGGCGCCGAGACCGAAATAGGCCGCGTGCCCGAACGAGTGCATGCCGCCCGGCCCCATGATGAAGTGCAGGCTGGCCGCGAACAGCACCGCAATCAGCACGTCGATGCCCAGCACCGGCAGGTAGGGCAGCGCGCCGGCGGCCAGCGGCAGCATCGCCGCAGCGAACCCGAGCGCCAGCCACAGGCGCCGCTCGATCGGCGTTGCGGGGCGGATCGGCGTGTCGACCTCGGCGACCTGGCGCGCGATGCCGGTGGGTTTGCCCAGCAGGCCCCACGGCCGCACGATCAGCACCGCGGCCATCACCAGGAACTCGACCACCAGCGTCAGCTTGGAAAACGAGAAGGACACGCCGGCGACGTGCACCGTGCCGATGCCGTAGCAGATCGCCTTGATCTCGGCGATCAGCAGCGCCGCCAGGTAGGCACCCGGGATGCTGCCCATGCCGCCGACGACCACGACCACGAACGCGTCGCCGATCGTGGTCAGGTCGAGCGACAGGTTGGCGGGCTCCCGGGGAATCTGCAGCGCGCCGCCCAGGCCGGCCAGCAGCGAGCCCAGCGCGAACACGCCGGTGAACAGCCACGCCTGGTTGACCCCGAGCGCGGAGACCATCTCGCGGTCCTGGGTCGCGGCCCGGATCAGCACACCCAGACGGGTCCTGTGCAACAGCAGCCACAGCAGGCCCAGCACCAGCGGCCCGACCGCGATCAGCACGAGGTCGTAGGTCGGAAAACGCGATCCCAGGATGTCGACCGCGCCCTTGAGGCCGGGGGCCTTCGGGCCCAGCAGGTCCTCGGGGCCCCACAGCCACAGCACCGCGTCGCGCACGATCAGCGCCACGGCGAAGGTGGCCAGCAACTGGAACAGTTCCGGGGCGCGGTACACGCGGCGCAGCACCAGCAGTTCGATCAGCGCGCCCACCGCGGCGGTTGCGACTGCCGCCAGCAGCACCCCGCCCCAGAAACCCGCAACGCTGGACGTCCCGATCCGCTCGATCACGCTGTAGGCCACGTAGATGCCGATCATGTACAGCGAGCCGTGCGCGAAGTTGACGATGCGCGTGACCCCGAAGATCAGCGACAGGCCGACGGCCACCAGGAACAGCGTGGACGCGCCGGCCAGCCCGTTGAACAGCTGGACCAGGAGGCTGGAGACGGTCACGCGCGGGCTGCGCTCGGCGCCTCGGGTGCGAGCCTGACGACCGGCCGGCCTACTGCGCGGCGTCGGCCGGGCGCAACTTGCGCACCTCTGCGTCGGACGGCTGCACGCTGGCCCCGTCGACGTAGCGGAAGTTGCGCATCACCCCCTGGCCCTGGTTGATCGCGGTCGTGCCGACGTAGGCGCCCATCGTCGCCTGGTGGTCGATTGCGCGGTAGGTGATGCGTCCCATCGGCGTGTCCATCTGCAGACCCCGCATGGCCGCGATCAGCGCCTCGGTGTCGGTCGACTTGGCCTTGCGGATCGCCTCGGCGAGCGTCATCAGCGAGGCGTAGCCAACGACCGAGCCGAGCCGCGGGTACTCCTTCCACTTCTTCTGGTAGGCCGTCAGGAACTTCGTGTGCTCGGGCGTCTGGATGCTGTACCACGGATAGCCGGTGACCAGCCAGCCGACCGGGGCCTCGTCGCGCAACGGGTCCAGGTACTCGGGCTCGCCCGAGAGCAGCGACACGACGGCACGGTCCTTGAACAGCCCGCGCGTCTGCCCCTCCCGGACGAAGCGCGCGAGGTCCGCGCCGAACGTGACGTTGAAGATCGCGTCGGGCTTCGCATCGGCCAGCGCCTGCGCCACCGCGCCCGCGTCGATCCGCCCCAGTGCGGGCGCCTGCTCGGCGACGAACTCCACGTCGGGCTGGGCCTGCTTGAGCAGCTGCTTGAAGGTGGCCGCGGCGGACTGGCCGTACTCGTAGTTGGGGTAGACGATCGCCCAGCGCTTCTTGTTGAGCTTGGCGGCCTCGGGCACCAGCATCGCCGCCTGCATGTAGGTCGACGGGCGCAGCCGGAACGTGTAGCGGTTGCCGTTCTGCCAGGTGATCTTGTCGGTCAGCGGCTCGGCCGCCAGGAACAGCACCTTGCGCTGCTTGCTGAAGTCGGTGACCGCCAGGCCGATGTTCGACAGGAACGTGCCGAACACCGCCACCGCCTTCTCGCGCGAGACCAGCTCCTCGGCCACGCGGACCGCGTCGCCCGGATTGCCGTTGTCGTCGCGCGAGACGACCTCGACCTTCTGCCCGAGCAGACCGCCCTGCGCGTTGATCTCCTCGAGCGCGAGCTCCCAGCCCTTGCGGTACGGCTCCAGGAACGCGGGCTGCGCCTTGTAGCTGTTGAGCTCGCCGATGCGGATCTGGGCGGCTGCCGGCACGGCGGCCAGCAGCGCGGCCGCGGCCAGCGCGCAGGCGCCTGCGAGCCGCGCAAGGCTCGGGGCATGACGGTAAACGGGCATCGTGGTTCTCCTCGGTGAATGCGGGTCGAAGGGTCGGTCGACGTGCGGTCCGCTCGGCGCTGACGGCTCGGCGATGGGGTTTCGGCGGTGACGGTTCAGCGCAGGCCGTCCTCGCCCTTGATCTCGTGGACCTGCAGCCCGCCGATGCGCGGGTGCGGGCGGCCGCTGTCGGTGACCGCGACGGCCACGACGATCTCGCCGGCGCGCGGCGCGTCGGGCACACGGGCCTCGATGGCGTCGAAGTGGCTGCGCACGAAGGCAGCGTCCTTGTGGCCCAGCGGCACGTCGATCGCGGTGCCGGGCCCGCCCATCTTCTTGGCCGATGGCACCAGCGCGGCACCCTTTTGCACGGCGGCGCGCAGCGGCGCGCCCAGCTTGGGGTGAAGGATCGCTGCGGCGTGCTCGAGCTCGCCGGCCTCGCCCACGATGGCCGCCTTGCCATAGCTGTGCGCCTGGCCCGGCTCGATGCCGAGCGCCTCGACGCACCGGCGCCCCAGCAGGGCGCCGAGCTCCTCGCCGATCGCCACCAGCGCGTCGAGCGACTCGGCATAGCGCCCGGCATAGGGATTGGCGATCACCGCAATGGCCAGCGCGCGCCGCGTCGGCGGCACCACGGGCTTGCCCATCTCGATGCGCGTCTCGTCCACCACCACCACCAGCTTTCGAATGTCAGCAGGCATCTTCGCCGAGCTCCCTCACCTGAGTCCGTCCAGTCCCTTGACGTCTTCCTTGCGCAGGCCGCCCACGCGCGCGTGCACGCGGGCGCCGGTGGTCATCGCCAGCACGTAGACCAGTTCGTCGGCGTGCGGATGTCCCGGCACGTACACCTCGATCGCGTCGAAGTGGCTGCGCACGTAGCTGGCGTCGACGTGCGTGATCGGCACGTCGAGCCGCGTGCCGGGCGCACCCACCTTCTTGGTCGACGGCACGATCGCGTGGGTGGGCACCCCGTGCTGCTCCTGCAGCAGGTTGCGCATCGCGTAGCCGCCGGGCACGTGCCACAGCGCGCCGTGCTCGAGCTCGCCCGCGGCGCCGACGATCGCCCCCTTGCCGTAGCCCTCGATGCGCGCAGGCTCGACCTTCATCGCGGCCAGCAGCCGCTGCGCCATGTCCAAGCCCAGCGGCGTCAGCGCCTCCATAATCGGCATCAGGTCGGCCACGTAGCGGCCGGCGAACGGGTTCGTGATCACGACCGCGACGGCACCGCGCAGCAGCGGCCGTGGCGGCGGCGGCCCGAACTCGTGGCGGATCTCCTCGAGCTGCGTCCACACCCGGCGAATCTCGATCAAGCGGCCTCCCTGTGCAGCGCGGCCCGTGGCTCCAGCACGCGCCAGTGCCCCTGCAACGATAGCACCGCAGCGCCCAGCAGTCCCGAATCGCGGCAGCGCCGGGCCTCGTGCTCGCCCGCATCGAGCGCCGCGGCGATCGCCGAGGGCGGCAGCGGCGGCACCGAAACCGTCACGCTGCGCTCGCCCAGGTCGGTGTCGTCCTTCAGGCTGCTGGCCGGCGCGCGCACGATCGCCGGATGCGCGACGTCCAGCGCGTTGGCCACCATCGTCGCGGCCGCGTCGGCCGACGCGCCGTCGCGCGCGAGCACCGTCACGCTGTCGGCGATGCCCAGCGAGAAGCTGCGGCCGCGCCAGCCGCTGGTGGCCACGCCTCGCCAGGGCTGGTCCGCACCGACCGAGAAGCCCGCGTCGGGGCAGCCGCGTCGCGCGGCGCGCGCCGCGTCGGGCACGGCGGCAACGCCGATCCGCCACGGCTTTGCCGCGGGCGCGAGGTGCAGTGCGATGTCGCCGCCGTTGTTCACGCAGGCGCGCTGCACGCCGTCGCGCCGGAAGCAGGCCACGATCTCGTCG
>CAYGZN010000015.1:0-5722 GCA_964354355.1 uncultured Burkholderiaceae bacterium
CCCGCCGCACCGGCCGCACCTGAACCGGCTGCCGCTGCGGGCCAGGCGCAGGCCCAGGCTCCGGCCGCGCGTGCGACACCGGCCGCGCCGGCGGCGCCGGCCCCGCGCGCCGAACGGGCGCGACCCGAGCCGCGCGCGCGTGCCGAGGCCCCGGCTGGATCGGTCGAAGTCAGGAAGGGCGACACGCTGGGCGGCATTGCGCGCAGCGTGCGGCCCGAGGGCGTGACGCTCGACCAGACGATCATGGCCATCTATCAGGCCAATCCGACCGCGTTCATGGGAAGCATCAACCTCGTTAAGGAAGGCGCGAACCTGGCCATTCCGGACCGCGGCACCATCGCGGCGGTCGACGCGGCGGCCGCCAGCCGCGAGGTCAGGGTCCAGATCGCCGACTACGTGGCGTACCGCAATCGGCTGGCCAGCGCAGCGCGCTCGGTCGAGCCCGGCCGCGGCGGCCAGACCGCCGCCGGCCAGATCGGCGCCGCCGGCACCGACCGCTCGGCCGGAGCGCCGGCCGGCGACCGGCTGGAACTGTCCAAGCCGGGCGCATCGCCCGGCGCGGGCGGCGCCGCTGTCGGCTCGCAGGCGCGGCGTGCCGGTGCCGCCGAGCAGGGCGTTGCGCGCGACGCGGCCGCCAAGGAGGCGGGCGCCCGCATTGCGACGCTGGAGAAGAACGTCGCCGATCTGCAGAAGCTGCTCGAACTGAAGAACAAGTCGCTGGCCGACTTGCAGAAGCAGGTCGACGACGCGAAGAACGCCGGTCGAGGGGTCACCGGGCAGGTCGGCGCGACGCCGCCGCCGCCGGCCGCGGCCGCGCCGAAGGTTGAAGCCCCGAAAGCCGAGGCCGCCAAGGGCGACGCCCCGAAAGTCGAGGCCCCGAAGGCCGAGGCCGCCAAGGTCGAGGCCCCGAAGGCCGAGGCCGGCCGCGTCGAGCCGCCTGCGGCGATCCCCCCGGTGGCCGCCCCGTCGGCCGAGACACCCCGGGTCGAGGCGCCCAAGGCGGCGCCGCGCGCCGAGGCGGCCAGGCCGGCACCCGCTCCGGCAGCCGAAGCCAGCTTCATGGACGAGCTGCTCGACAACCCGTTCGTGCTGCCCGGTCTGGGCGGCCTCGCGCTGCTCGGTGCCGGCTATGGCTGGTACGCGATGCGGCGTCGCAAGAAGGTCGAGAAGTTCGAGGACAGCCTCATTGCCGCCGACGCGTTCACGGCCAATTCGCTGTTCGGCTCCACCGGCGGGCAGAGCGTCGACACGAGCAACAGCGTGTTCGCCAATGCCAACGCGAGCACCGCGGTGGACGTGCACTCGACCGAGGTCGACCCGATCGCCGAGGCCGATGTCTACATCGCCTACGGTCGCGAGGCGCAGGCCGAGGAGATTCTCAAGGAAGCGCTCAAGCGTCAGCCCGAGCGCCAGGCGATCCGCCAGAAGCTGCTGGAGATCTATTCCGGGCGCAAGGACGCCAAGGCCTTCGAGGCGGTTGCCCGCGAGATGCACGACATGACCGGTGGCCAGAACGAGGAGTGGCCCAAGGTGGTCGCGCTTGGGCTGGCGCTGGATCCGGCCAACCCGCTGTACGGCGGCGCTGGTGCACACGCGCACGACGCCCCGTCGGCGACGGCTGCGGGCGGCGCGGCAGCGGGCGCCGTGGCTGGCGTGGTGGCGGGTTCTTTGTCGGCCGCCGAGCTCGATTTCCCCGAACTGAAGGTCGGTTCGTTCGACGAGCCGTCGTCGCAGCCTGCGTCGTCGCAGCCTGCGTCGGCGCAACCCGCGTCGGCGCAACCCGCGTCGGCGCAACCCGCGTCGGCGCCTTACGAGTCCTTCGCGCGGTCGCCCGATTCGCCGTCGAGCGAATTCTCCCGCGTCGATTCCGACGAGATCCCGTCGCTCGACTTCGACCTCGACATCGACACGAAGATCGATCGGGCGGCTGGCACGCCGGGCGCGCAGATCACCGATACGATCACCGACATTCGTGCTGCGGAGCCGGTCGTCGACCTGTCGCAGTCGCTGGGCGCGAGCTTCGACCTCCCGTCGCTCGACCTGGACGACAAGCCCGCAGCGAGCCCCCCGGCATCGCGTGCCTCGATCGGCGCCGATCTCGACCTGGATCTGGCGTCGCTCGGACGCCTGTCGGAGCCGATGCACGACGAGCCCGCACCGGTCCGAAACGACGCGACCTACGGCGGCGGGGCGCGCGAATCCGCGGTGCGCGCATCGACGCCGCATGAGCCGGCGCCGCACGAACCCACGCTGCACGAGCCGACGCTGCACGAGCCGACGATCGACCTCTCCCCGATCAGCCTCGACCTCGAGCCCGCCACCATGGGCGCCGAGGAAGCGAGCTTCGGCGCGGGCGGCAGCGGGCGATGGCAGGAAATGGCCACCAAGCTCGATCTCGCCTCGGCCTACGAGGAGATCGGAGACAAGGAAGGGGCCCGCGAGCTGCTGCAGGAGGTCGTCAAGGGTGGCGACTCGGGGCAGCAGCAGAAGGCGCGGGCGATGCTCGGCAAGATCGGCTGACGTCCCGCGATGGCCGGGCCGCTTCCAGGGGGCCCGGCACCGGCCGGCTCATCGGCGCGGTTCGCGCTCGGCGTTGCCTATCACGGTGGCTCACACCCGGGCTGGCAGACGCAGCCCGGCGGTGCGGCGATCCAGGACCTCGTCGAGCGCGCGCTTGCCGGCGTTGCGAACCACCCGGTCGCCACGGTCTGTGCAGGCCGCACCGACGCCGGGGTGCACGCATTGCAGCAGGTGATCCACTTCGACAGCACCGCCGATCGCCCCCTGGAGAGCTGGGTGCGCGGCAGCAACGCGCGGCTGCCCGCCAGCGTGGCGGTGCAGTGGGCCCACCGGGTGCCGCACGATTTCCATGCGCGATTCGATGCCCGCTCGCGGACCTACCGCTACCTGATCCGCTGCGCGCCCCGGCGCCACCCGCTCTGGCAAGACCGGGCCGGCTGGGTGTTCCGGCCGATCGATGCCGAACGCATGCGCGAGGCCGGCGCCCACCTGGTCGGCCAGCACGACTTCTCGGCGTTCCGCTCGGCACAGTGCCAGGCGGCCACGCCGGTCCGCACGCTGTCGCGGCTTTCGGTCGAGCGGCGCGGCGATCTGGTCGTGCTGACGCTGGTGGCCAACGCCTTCCTGCACCACATGGTCCGCAACATCGTCGGCGCGCTGGTCTACGTCGGCATCGGCCGCAGGCCGCCGCAGTGGGTGGGCGAGCTGCTCCAGGGCCGCTCGCGCGCGCTGGCCGCACCGACCTTCTCGCCCGCGGGCCTCTACCTGGCGGGCGTCGACTACGACCGCGCCCTGCAGTTGCCCAGCGCCGCGCAGTCCTGCGCGGAACCCGCGCACGAAGGCGCGCCGTGAGGACCCGGATCAAGTTCTGCGGGCTGGTGCGCGGCGCCGACGTCGATACGGCGGTCGCGCTCGGTGTCGATGCGGTCGGATTCGTGTTCTATCCGCGCAGCCCGCGATGCCTGTCGATCGAGGAGGCGCGCGCGCTGCGCAGGCGGCTGCCGTCGTTCGTGAGCGCGGTCGGGCTGTTCGTCGACGCACCCGGCGAAGTCGTCGAGTCGACCGCACACGCCGTGGGGCTGGACGTGCTCCAGTTCCACGGGGACGAGACGCCCGAGCAGTGTGCGGCGGCGGTGCTGCCCGTCTGGAAGGCCGTGCGCATGCGGGCGCAGACCGATTTGCTAGAATCTGCGCGAGTGTTCGCCGCGGCTGAGTGCCTGCTGCTGGATTCGTACAGCACAGGCTATGGTGGCAGCGGCGAGCGCTTCGATTGGTCCTGGATACCTCGCGACGTTCCCGCGCGACTGATCCTGTCGGGCGGGCTCGACGCGGACACGGTCGCGCAGGCGATCCGCGAGGTTCGTCCGGTGGGCGTCGACGTCTCGAGCGGAATCCAGGGCGCGAGCCCCAGGGAGAAGGACCCCGCACGTATGGAGCGATTCGCTGCCGCCGTGCTGTCAGCCGATGCAGGTCGCACATGAAGCCCTATGACCTTCCCGACGCACGCGGCCACTTCGGCCCGTACGGCGGAACGTTCGTCGCCGAGACGCTGATGCACGCGCTCGAGGAGCTGCGCGTCGCCTACGGCAGGTACCGTGCGGACCCCGAGTTCGTCGCCGAGTTCGAATACGAACTGAAGCATTTCGTCGGACGCCCCAGTCCCGTCTACCACGCAAGGCGCTGGTCGCAGAAGCTCGGCGGCGCGCAGATCTACTTCAAGCGCGAGGACCTGAACCACACCGGTGCCCACAAGGTCAACAACACGATCGGCCAGTCGCTGCTGGCCAGCCGGATGGGCAAGCCGCGCGTGATTGCCGAGACCGGGGCCGGCCAGCACGGCGTGGCCACCGCCACCGTGGCGGCGCGCCTGGGGATGACCTGCGTCGTCTACATGGGCAGCGAGGACGTCAAGCGGCAGGCCCAGAACGTGTACCGGATGAAGCTGCTCGGCGCCGAGGTCGTCCCGGTGGACTCGGGCAGCAAGACGCTCAAGGACGCGCTGAACGAGGCGATGCGCGATTGGGTCACGCACGTCGAGGACACGTTCTACATCATCGGAACAGTCGCCGGCCCGCACCCGTATCCGATGATGGTCCGCGACTTCAACTCGGTCGTGGGCAAAGAATGCCTGTGGCAGATGCCCGAGATGATCGGGCGCCAGCCCGACTACGTCGTCGCCTGCGTCGGCGGCGGTTCCAACGCAATCGGCATCTTCCACCCGTACATCCCGCACGAGGAGGTCAGGCTCATCGGGGTCGAGGCGGCCGGCGAGGGGCTTCACACGGGCCGTCACGCCGCGTCGCTGACCGCCGGAACACCCGGGATCCTGCACGGCAACCGCACCTACCTGCTGCAGGACGCCAACGGGCAGATCTCGGACACGCACTCGGTGTCGGCGGGCCTGGACTACCCGGGCGTCGGTCCCGAGCACGCATGGCTCAAGGACGTCGGCCGCGCGCAGTACGTCGCGATCGACGATGCGCAAACGCTGGCGGCGTTCCACGACTGCTGCCGGATCGAAGGGATCATCCCCGCACTCGAGTCGAGCCACGCGCTCGCCTACGCTGCCAAGCTTGCGCCGACGCTGCCGCGCGACAAGGCGATCCTGGTCAACCTGTCGGGCCGCGGCGACAAGGACATGCACACGGTCGCGCTGCGCGGCGGCCTGGAACTCTGAGCCGATGTCACGCATTCCCGCCACCTTCGAGCGGCTGCGCGCTGCGGGTCGCAAGGCGCTGATCCCGTACTTCACCGCGGGCCACCCCGAGCGCAACCTGGCCGTCCCGCTGATGCACGCGCTGGCCCGCAACGGAGCCGACGTGATCGAGCTGGGCGTGCCGTTCTCCGACCCGATGGCCGACGGCCCGGTCATCCAGAAGTCCGGCGAGCGCGCGCTGGCGCTGGGCGTGGGCCTGTCCGACGTGCTCGACTGGGTGCGCGAGTTCCGCGCCACCGACGCGGGCACGCCGGTGGTGCTGATGGGCTACGCGAACCCCATCGAACGCATGGGCCTCGAGGCTTTCGCCCGCCGTGCGGCCGAGGCGGGCGTCGATGGCGTGCTGGTGGTCGACTCGCCGCCCGAGGAGTCCGAGGTGCTGGCCGCGACGCTGCGACGCTTCGGTCTCGACCCGATCTTCCTGCTGGCGCCGACCTCGACACCCGACCGGGTCGCGGCCGTGGCGCGACTGGCCAGCGGGTACGT
>CAYGZN010000015.1:5732-17468 GCA_964354355.1 uncultured Burkholderiaceae bacterium
GGCGCCGGACACCTGAACGTCGCCGAGGTGCTCGGTGCGCTGCCCGCAATCCGGGCGACGACCGGCCTGCCGGTCGGCGTGGGCTTCGGCATCCGTGACGGCGAGACCGCACGCGCGATCGCCGCGCAGGCCGATGCAGTCGTCATCGGCACCCGGCTGATTCAGGAGATCGACGCTGCCGGCCCGGCGCACGCGGTGGAGCGGGCCGGCGCGTTCATTTCGGGCATCCGCCAGGCGATGGATTCGCCGGCTTCGTTGCCCGCCCGAGCGGAGGCAAGGCCATGAGCTGGATCGAGAAACTGCTGCCGCCGCGAATCAAGCGCGGCGGCGCCGCGGCCGGCAAGCGCACGGTCCCGGAAGGGGTGTGGGTCAAGTGCTCTGCGTGCGACGCGGTGCTGTACCGTGCCGACCTCGAGAGCGCGCTCAACGTGTGCCCCAAGTGCGACCACCACATGCGCATCGGCGCGCGCACGCGGCTCGATTCGTTGCTCGATGCGGAGGGGCGATACGAGATCGGCCAGGAGGTCGTGCCGGTCGACGCGCTGAAGTTCAAGGATTCGCGCAAGTACCCCGAGCGCATCCAGGAGGCCATGGACGCGACCGGCGAGACCGACGCGCTGGTCGTGCTGGGCGGGGCGATCCGCACGCTGCCCGTGGTCGCGGCTGCCTTCGAGTTCGAGTTCATGGGTGGCTCGATGGGCTCGGTCGTGGGCGAGCGCTTCGCACGCGGGGTGCAGACCGCGCTCGAGCAGCGTGTGCCGTTCATTTCGGTCGCGGCCTCGGGCGGCGCGCGGATGCAGGAGGGTCTGCTGTCGCTGCTGCAGATGGCCAAGACCACGGCCATGCTCACCCGCCTGTCCGAGGCGCGGCTGCCGTACGTGTCGGTGCTGACGGACCCGACGATGGGCGGAGTCTCGGCCAGCTTCTGCTTCCTGGGCGACGTCGTCATCGCCGAGCCGCGCGCGCTGATCGGCTTCGCCGGGCCGCGCGTGATCGAGCAGACCGTGCGCGAGAAGCTTCCCGAGGGGTTTCAGCGGGCTGAGTTCCTGCTCGCAAAGGGCGCCATCGACATGATCGTCCACCGCAAGCAGCTGCGCGACGAGATCGCGCAGCTGCTTGCGCTGCTGCTGCGCCAGCCGACCGAGGCCCTGGCCTGATCGCGTCGCCGGCGCCCGCCGTGCCCGAAGTGCCCCCCATGCCCGCGGTGCCCGCTGCAACGGCCGCAACAGCCGCACCCGTCGTTCCCGCCGGCCGAACGATGGCCGAGTGGCTGACACGGATCGAGGGCCTGCACCCCCGACCGATCGAACTGGGCCTCGAGCGGGTCCGCGCCGTCGCTGCGCGAATGGGACTCGTGCTGCCGGGTGTGTCGATCGTGGTCGGCGGCACCAACGGCAAGGGATCGACCTGCGCGATGCTCGAGGCAGTGCTTCTCGCGGCCGGATATCGGGTGGGCTGCTACATGTCGCCCCACCTGCTGCGCTTCAACGAGCGGGCGCGCATCGACGGGCGCGAGGCCAGCGACGAGGCGCTGCTGCCGCACTTCGAGGCGGTCGAGCGCGCACGCGCGGACACCAGCCTCACGTACTTCGAGTTCACCACGCTGGCGATCCTGCGGCTGTTCCAGGGTGCCGCGCTCGATGCGCTGGTGCTCGAAGTCGGGCTGGGCGGACGGCTCGACGCGGTGAACATCGTCGATGCCGACTGCGCGATCGTCACCTGCATCGACATCGACCACGCCGAGTTCCTCGGCGACACGCGCGAGCGGATCGGCTGGGAGAAGGCACACATCTTCCGGACCGGCCGCCCGGCGATCTGCACCGACCCGATGCCGCCTCGCAGCCTCGTCGATTACGCGCGCGAGATCGGCGCCGACCTGCGGCTGTTCGGGCGCGACTTCAACTACTCGGGCGACCGCCAGCAGTGGAGCTTTGGCGGGCGCGCGTCGCGCCGCAACAGCCTCGCCTATCCGGCGCTGCGGGGCGCGAACCAGCTTCTGAACGCAAGCGGTGTGCTGGCCGCGCTCGAGGCGCTGCGCGAGCGCCTGCCCGTGTCGGCGCAGGCGGTGCGCCAGGGCCTCGCCGGCGTGGAGCTGCCGGGCCGGTTCCAGGTGCTGCCTGGGCGTCCGACGGTCGTGCTCGACGTTGCGCACAACCCGCACGCGGCGGCGCACCTCGCTGCGAACCTGGACAACATGGGGTTCTTCCCGGCGACATGGGCGGTGTTCGGGATGCTCGCCGACAAGGACGTCGGCGCCGTCATCGGACACCTGCGCGAACGCGTGGACCACTGGTTCTGCGCCGACCTGCCGGGCCCGCGCGGCGCTTCGGCGCGCGACTTGGCGGGGCGCCTCGCCGATGCCGGGATCGGCGGCGCAGGCAGTCCGGCGGACACCGTGCAGGGCTTCGGCTCGCCGCGCGAAGCCTATGCTGCGGCGCGGCAAGAGGCAGGGGAGAATGATAGAATCGTCGTTTTCGGGTCGTTCCTGACGGTGGCCGACGTCATGGCCGCGAGGGACGCTCCCACAGGCTGAGGTCGATCGGGATCCATGGCAACCGGGCAATCGTCTCGACAGCGTTCCTCCGGTGCAGACGCCCCCGAAGACGGCGCAATCGATCCGACCCTGCCACAGAAGAAGCGCGCCCGCCATCGACTGATCGGCGCCATCGCGTTGAGCCTGGTCGCCGCGGTCGTGTTGCCGCTGGTGTTCGAGTCCGAGCCGCCGAAACCGCCCACCGACGTGGCGATCTACATCCCGTCGCGCGACACGCCGCTGCCGTCGCGAGGCGCGGATCCACGAACGGGCGACGCGAAGTCCGGGGACGCGAAGGCCGCCGATGCGAAGGCCGCGGATGCGAAGGCCCCTGACTCGAAGTCGGTCGACGCGAAGACGGCCGACCCGAAGACGGCCGATGCGCGCCCTGCGGACGCCAAGGCGGGCGACGCAAAGTCCGCCGACTCCAGGTCGCCCGATGGCCGCGCCCCCGCGGACGCGCGTCGCGAGCCGCGCGTCGAAGGCCGCATCGAGCCGCGTGCCGAGCCGCCGCGCAAGGACGCCAAGCCGGCCAAGGGCGACGAGATCCAGCAGCTGGCCGACGCGGCGCAGTCGCGCGCCAAGCCGCCGGCGGCGGGCGGGGCCGTGCCCGTCACCCAGCGCTATCTGCTTCAGGTCGGCGCATTCGCCACCGAGGCGGGCGCACGGCAGGCCGTCGACAAGGTGCAGTCTTCGGGCCTGACGGCGTTCACCGAGCCGATCAAGACCGATCGCGGCCAGCGCGTTCGCGTGCGGGTCGGCCCGTTTCCGTCGCGCGAGGCCGCCGAGCAGGCGCGCGAGCGACTCAAGCAGGCAGGCATCGAGTCGGCGCTGATTGCGCCCTGACGACTGCGACGCCCGCGATGACCGTCAAGCGCTCGATGCCCGCCACGCCGACCCTGACGCGCTCGCAGCCCACGATGCCCGAACCGCCCGGAGGCCAGGCGTGATCTTCGCGATGACGGGCTGGGACTGGTTCCTCGTCGTCGTGGCTGCGCTGTCGATCGGCATCGGGCTGTTCCGCGGCCTGGTCAGGACCGTCTTTGCGCTGGCGGCCTGGGTCGTCGCCCTGCTGGGCGTGCCGGTCGCGGCGACGTACGTGCTGCCCGTCGTCGTGAACCTGGTACCCCCGTGGGTCGTGTACGTCGTCGTGTTCATCGCGCTGTTCGTCGGCACGCGCCTGCTGGGAGCGATGGCCGCGCGGGCGCTGCACAGCGTCGGCCTGGGCGGTGCCGACCGCCTGATGGGCGGGGTGCTGGGCGCGGCGCGGGCGGCCATCATCGTGGCGCTGGTGGTGGTCGCCGCGCACGTCGCCGGCCTGTCGCGGCAGGCGCCGTGGCAGCAGGCCGTTGCGAAGCCGTTGCTGGACACGATCGTCGGATGGGTGGAGCCTTTTCTACCCGAGCGCCTCAGCGGCGTGCGAAAGACCTGAACGGAGAACTACCCATGTGTGGCATCCTCGGCGTCGTCGCCCGCTCACCGGTGAATCAGCTGCTGTACGACGGCCTGCTGCTGCTCCAGCACCGTGGCCAGGATGCGGCGGGCATCGCCACCTGCAGCGGGCGCGCGTTTTCGATGCAGAAGGCCAACGGCCTGGTGCGCGACGTGTTCCGCACCCGCAACATGCGGGCGCTGGCCGGGCGCTCGGGCATCGCGCACGTGCGATACCCGACCGCGGGCTCGGCCAGCAACGACGAGGAAGCGCAGCCGTTCTACGTGAACGCGCCGTTCGGCCTGACGCTGGCGCACAACGGCAACCTGACCAACTCCGATGCGCTGAAGGACGACATGTTCCGGCTCGACCGCCGGCACATCAACACCGAGTCCGACTCCGAGGTGCTGCTGAACGTGCTGGCCAACGAGCTGCAGGCGGCGGCGGTTGGGGCGTCGCTCGATCCGGACACCCTGTTTCGCGCGATCGCCGGCGTGCACCGGCGCGTGCGCGGCGCGTACGCCTGCGTGGCCGAGATCGCGGGCTGCGGCGTGATCGGCTTTCGCGACCCGTACGGCATCCGGCCCCTGTGCTATGGCGCGGCCGAGACCGACCAGGGCACCGAGTACCTGATCTCGTCGGAGTCGGTGGCGCTCGAAGGGCTGGGTTTTCGCTTCGTGCGCGACGTCGCCCCCGGCGAGGCGGTTTTCATCGACATCGAAGGCAACTTCCACTCGCGCCAGTGCGCGCAGACCTGGTCGCTGAACCCGTGCATCTTCGAATACGTGTACTTCGCGCGCCCGGATTCGGTGATCGACGGGACCTCGGTCTACGACGCACGCCTCAAGATGGGTGAGCTGCTGGCCGACAAGGTCCGCCGCGAGCTGCACGCGGGCGACATCGACGTCGTGATGCCCATTCCGGACACGTCGCGGCCGTCCGCGCTGCAGCTGGCCAACCGGCTCAACCTCGACTATCGCGAGGGCTTCATCAAGAACCGCTACGTCGGGCGCACGTTCATCATGCCAGGGCAGGCCGTTCGCAGGAAGTCGGTCCGTCAGAAGCTCAATGCGATGAGCATCGAGTTCCGCGGCAAGAACGTGCTGCTGGTCGACGACTCGATCGTTCGCGGCACCACGTCGCACGAGATCGTGCAGATGGCGCGCGAGGCCGGCGCGCGCAAGGTGTACTTCGCGTCGGCCGCGCCGCCGGTGCGCTATCCCAACGTCTACGGCATCGACATGCCGACCCGCGCCGAGCTGATCGCGAGCAATCGCGACGACGAGCAGATCCGCGCGGCGATCGGCGCCGACGCGCTGGTGTACCAGGACATCGAGGCGATGAAGCGCGCGGTTCGCGAGGTCGGCCCGCACCTCGAGAGCTTCGAGGCCTCGTGTTTCGATGGCGTCTACATCACCGGCGACATCACGCCCGAATACCTCGACCGCGTCGAAAACGCGCGGCTGGCCGACTCGGCAAGCTCGGACGAGGCCGTGGCGACGGCGCAGATGAACCTGCAGTTCAGCGTTGCGAGCGACTGAGGCGCGCGCGTTCACCGGGGCGGGCGTACCGATCGCGGCAGGCGTACCGACCGCGGCAGGCGTGCCGTTCCCTGGACCCACGTCCTCGGCTATACTTCTTTCCAGCGCCGATTTGACCCTGCTTGCGGGCGCTTGATAAATGCAGCTAAATCAGGTGGGCTAGCCCGCTGAAGCTGCACGCTTGGCGGGCTTTTTCCATTGGACCAGACATGACGCAGAACTCCCGGCCCCAGGCCGGCTTCGACACGCTGGCGGTGCGCGAGGGGATTCCCCGGACCGTCTACCACGAGCACAGCGAGCCGCTGTTCCTCACGTCGAGCTTCGTGTTCGACAACGCGGCGCAGGCGGCCGCGCGGTTTGCCGGCGACGAGGAGGGGTTCATCTACTCGCGCACGGGCAACCCCACGGTGACCGCATTCCAGAACCGCCTGGCGGCGCTCGAGGGCGCCGAGGCGTGCGCGGCGACCGCCACCGGCATGTCGGCCATCATGGCGATGGTCATGAGCCTGACGCGTGCGGGCGACCACGTGGTCGTCGCCCATGAGCTGTTCGGTGCGACCACGCAGCTGTTCGGGATCCTGTCGCGCTTCGGAATCGAAGTCAGCTACGTGCGGCTGGACGACGTCGACGCGTGGCGCGCCGCTGTCAGACCGACCACCCGGCTGTTCTTCATGGAGACGCCGTCCAATCCGCTGGGGATGCTGGCCGACGTGCGGGCCATTGCCGCGATCGCCCGCGAGGCCGGCGTGCGCTTCGCGGTCGACAACTGCTTCTGCTCGCCTGCGGTGCAGCGTCCGCTGGAACTGGGCGCGGACCTCGTGGTGCACTCCGCCACCAAGTACATCGACGGCCAGGGCCGGGTGATGGGCGGAGCGGTGCTCGGCGACGCCAAGTACATCAACGAGACGCTCGCGCCGTTCCTGCGAACCACCGGCCCCACGTTGTCGGCCTTCAACGCCTGGGTGCTGCTCAAGGGTCTCGAGACGCTTTCGATGCGCATGGACCGGCAATGCGCCAACGCCTTGCAGCTCGCGCAGTGGCTGGAGTCGCATCCGCGAGTTGCGCGCGTCTACTACCCGGGGCTCGAGTCCCATCCGCAGCGCGCGCTCGCGCGCTCGCAGCAGAAGGCGGGCGGCGCGGTCGTGTCGTTCGAGGTGGGAGCCCGCACGGACGATCCGTTCGACCCCGCGCTGCGCCGGCGCGCGTGGCAGGTGATCGATGCGTGCCGGCTGGTGTCGATCACCGCCAACCTCGGGGACGTCAAGACCACGATCACCCACCCGGCCTCGACGACCCACGGTCGCGTCGGCCCCGAGGCACGTCGGGCCGCCGGCGTGGGCGAGGGGCTGATCCGCGTCGCCGTCGGCGCAGAGGATCCGGCCGACGTGATCGCCGACCTGTCGCGTGGCCTCGATGCCTGAGTTCGGGCGACGGGCACGGGCGCTGCGCCGGGTGGTCTGCGTGGCGCTGCTGGCCTTGGCGGGCTGCACCGAGCAGCAGGTGTACCAGTCCGCACAGGGCTGGCGGCGCACCGAATGCCAGAAGCTTCTGGACAATGCGCAGCGCGCCCGCTGCATGGCCGAGGCCGACCGCGACTTCCAGAGCTACTCGCGCGAGCGCCAGCCGGACGCGCGCTGATACTGCCGTCGGCGTGTCGCGGCCGGAGCAGGCGACTGCCGGCGCCTGCGGGCGATCGGGGCCCGTCAGCGGAAGTCGCGGCTGCGCGGCACCAGCCGCCCCAGCAGCTGCGAGTGGTCGACGACCCGGCGCGCGACCAGGTGCATCACCTGCCCGCCGGTGGCCTCGTCGGTCTGCCACACGCCGTAGACCGTCATCAGCGACGCGCCCAGCACCTCCTTGCGGTAGCGCTCGATCAGGTCCGGCCAGACGATCACGTTGATCGTGCCGGTGTCGTCTTCCAGCGTCACGAAGATCACCCCCTTGGCGGTGTCGGGGCGCTGTCGGTGCGTGACCAGCCCGCTGGCGCGCGCGAGCCGGCCGTTCGGATAGGTGCGCAGCACCGTCGCCGGCAGCACGCCGAAGGGCTCGAGATGCTCGCGCAGCAGCGCCAGCGGGTGGCGCCCCATCGGGATGCCGAGCGACGCGTAGTCGGCGACGATCGCCTCGCCTTCGGACATCGGTGGCAGTTCGAGGTGCGGCTCGTGAAAGCGCGCACCGGCCAGCAGCGGGGGCAGGGGCTCGATGGCCGAGGCCTGCCATGCCGCCGTGACCCGGTGGCCAGCCAGCGCCTGCAACGCGTCGGCCCGGGCCAGCGCCTGCAGGTCGCGCCGCTCGAGCCGGGCGGCGCGGGCCAGGTCCTCGGCGTCGGTGTACGGCAGTTGCCCTGGTGCGCGGGCCAGCCGCGTCGTGCGGTCCTCGACGAGCCGGCGCGCACCGGCCTCCGACAACCCCTGCACGCGGTTCAGGCCCAGCCTGACCGCGGGCTGCGGGCGCCAGTCGACGCCGTCGTGCACGTCGCAGCGCGCGTCGGTGAGCTCCTCCAGCCGGCTGTCCCAGTCGCTGGCCAGCACGCAGACCGGCCGCACCTGGACGCCGTGCTCGCGCGCGTCGCGCACCAGCTGCGCCGGCGCATAGAAGCCCAGCGGCTGCGAGTCGAGCAGCGCGGCCAGGAACGCGGCCGGCTCGTGGCGCTTGATCCAGCAGCTGACGTACACCAGCAGTGCGAAGCTGGCTGCGTGGCTCTCGGGAAAGCCGTATTCGCCGAAGCCCTCGATCTGCTTGAAGATGCGCTCGGCGAAGGCCAGGTCGTAGCCGCGCGCCAGCATGCCGTCGATGACACGCTGCTGGAACACGTGCAACCCGCCCTTGCGCCGCCACGCAGCCATCGCGCGGCGCAGCTGATCTGCTTCGCCCGGCGTGAAGCCGGCCGCCAGGATCGCGATCTGCATCACCTGCTCCTGGAAGATCGGCACGCCCAGCGTGCGCTCGAGCGCCGGGCGGATCTCGTCGCGCGGGTAGTCGACGGGCTCGATCCCCTGGCGGCGGCGCAGGTACGGGTGCACCATGCCGCCCTGGATCGGTCCGGGCCGCACGATGGCCACCTCGATGACCAGGTCGTAGAAGCAGCGCGGCTGCAGCCGCGGCAGCATGCTCATCTGCGCGCGCGACTCGATCTGGAACACCCCGACGGTGTCGGCCGCGCAGATCATGTCGTAGGTGTCCGGGCACTCGGGCGGGATGTCCTGCAGCCGGAACGGCCGTCCGCGGCGCGCCCCGATGAACGCCAGCGCGCGGCGCACCGCGCTCAGCATGCCCAGCGCCAGCACGTCGACCTTGAGCAGGCCCAGCGCGTCCAGATCGTCCTTGTCCCACTGGATCACGCTGCGCTCGGGCATCGCCGCATTCTCGATCGGCACCAGCCGGGCCAGTGAATCGCGCGCGATCACGAAGCCGCCGCTGTGCTGCGACAGGTGGCGCGGAAAGCGCAGCAGCACCTGCGTGAGCTTCATCCACTGCTGCACGATCCGCGACTCGGGGTCGAACCCCGCTTCGGCGAAGCGCTCGGGGCGCATCGTGCGGCCGTCCCACCACTGGTGCGTGCGGGTCAGCTGGTCGATGCGCTGCAGGTCGATGCCCAGCGCCTTGCCGATGTCGCGGATCGCCGAGCGCGGCCGGTACGTGCTGACCGCGGCGGTCAGCGCAGTGCGCTCGCGGCCGTACTTGGCGTACAGGTACTGGATGACCTCCTCGCGACGCTGGTGCTCGAAGTCGACGTCGATGTCGGGCGGCTCGTTGCGCTCCTTGCTGATGAAACGCTCGAACAGCACGCTCATGCGCGCCGGGTCGACCTCGGTGATGCCGATGCAGTAGCACACCGCCGAGTTGGCCGCCGAGCCGCGGCCCTGGCACAGGATGCCGCGCGAGCGCGCGAAGTGCACGATGTCGGCGACCGTCAGGAAGTAGGGCTCGTACTTCAGGTCGGCGATCAGCGCCAGCTCGTGCTCGACCTGCGCGCGCACCGCATCGGGGATGCCGTCCGGGTAGCGGGTCTTCGCGCCTTCGTAGGCCAGCTTGCGCAGCCAGCTGACCGGGGTCTCGCCGACCGGGACGATCTCCTCGGGGTACTCGTAGCGCAGCTCGTCGAGCGAGAACGCGCAACCGGCGGCGACCTCGAGCGTTTCCTCGAGCAGGGCGGCCGGGTACAGCTGCGCCAGGCGCAGGCGGCTTCTGAGGTGCTGCTCGGCGTTGGGCGCCAGCGCCCAGCCCAGGTCCCTGACCGGCGTGTTCAGGCGGACCGCGGTCAGGGTGTCGTGCAGACTCTTGCGCGAGCGTACGTGGAAGTGCACGTCGCCCGCAGCCACCAGCGGCAGACCCGTGTCGCGAGAGGCCGTGCGCAGCTGCTCGAGCAGCGGCTGGTCGTGGCCATGGGCCAGCAGCTCGGCGGCGAGCCACGCGCGGCCCGCGAAGTGTCCGCGAACGAACCGGGCCTGTTCGCGCAGCGCGCGGCGCGGCCCGGCGCCGGCGGCACCCGATGCCGCGACGCTCGGGCAGGGCACCAGCAGCGCCGAGCAGCCCGGCACGCCGGTTTCCAGGTCTTCGCGCAGCAGCCGGTACGCGCCCTTGTCGGCGCGCATCCGTGCCCGGGTGATCAACGCCGACAGGTTGCCGTAGCCGTCGCGGTCGCGGGCCAGCAGCACCAGCCGCGCGGGCGGAATGCGGGTGTCCGCGCGAGCCTCGCGCGTGGAGGTGGCCGGCGCTTCGGGGTCGCCGGGCGAACCGTCGGCGGCGAACAGCCCGCCCAACGAGAACTCGGCACCGATCAGCAGCGGCAGCCTGGCGCTGCGCGCCTGCAGGTGCGCGCGCACGACGCCGGCAAGCGAGCACTCGTCGGTGACGGCGAGCGCCGCGTACCCGAGCGCCCTGGCGCGATCGACCAGTTCCTCGGGGTGCGACGCGCCGCGCAGGAACGAGAAATTGCTGACGCAGTGCAGCTCGGCGTAGGAGGGAATCACGGTGCAGCCCCCACGAGCCCGATCGAATCAAGCGGGCTCGGGACCGTGGCTGCGGCGATCCGAAGCACGTGCGTGTAGATCATCGTCGTGCTGACGTCGCTGTGGACGAGCAGCTCCTGCACCGTGCGGATGTCGAGCACTTCGCGATACATGAACAGGAGCGCGCACAGCGCCTGTTTGTGCGTCGACGCCGAGATTCGCCGGCGGTTGACCAAATCGTTCAGGAAAGTCTCGACCTCGGCTCCGCCCATCTCCCCTGGGTGGCGGTTACCGTGGAAACGGACAAACGCCCGGACCCAGAGCAGGTAAGCCTCCTCGGTGCGCAGGCTGTAGTGCCGGTAGCGAATGCGTTCGCGCACCTGTTCGAGCAGGCGGACAGCACGCAACGGCGGCTTGCAGGGAGTGGGGATCTGCGGAATACTGTACATAACCACAGTATCCAGCAGAAATTGCCATCCCTCAAGAGCGCCCGATGGCCTAGGTCGTCCGGCCGATTGGGCTGGCAGCGCCCGTGCAGGTCTGGGCGTTTCGTGCCGAGATAGGTCGAAGCAAGTTAGGAGGACCGGAGGGAGGCAGTACGAACTCGTGTCACGCTCGGAGGGCGCGTCGGGGCAGGGTATTCAGGCAAGTGGACTGCAGAGGTTATCCACCCGGACCGAGGTTAGTCGTACACTCGAAACGCAGAAATACAAGTTGGGCGTCTAGAACCGACACCTACTCAGCCGAGGTACAAGCATGAAAGTCACAGGGGCTTGCCACTGTCGCAACATCCAATTCACCGCCGAGGTTGACGAATCGCATGTCGTCCTTTGTCACTGCACGGACTGCCAAAAACTGTCCGGCTCCGCATTCCGTGTAAATGCTCCCGCAGCATTCGACTCGTTCAAACTTTCGTGCGGCGAGCCGAAACTCTATGTGAAAGTCGCCGAAAGCGGATCGAAGCGTTTGCACGGCTTTTGTGGTGATTGCGGCACGCCCTTGTATTCGGTAGCGCCGGTCAACCCGCAGCTAATCTTTCTGCGCTTGGGTGCGATTCATGAGCGTCACTCGCTCCGTCCTGCCTTGCAGATTTGGCGCCGTTCGACAGTCCGCTGGTTAAGCGAACTTGACTCCATCCCCGGCTCGCCCGAGCAACAGGCTTTGGCTGCCAAATGAATCGCCGCTTCACTTCTATCGGCGTGTCGCAGAACTTATGCAAAACAGACGCCCAACCCGGCGGTCGACCCCGTTCCCTTCGGTCACTGGACGCTGCGCGAT
>CAYGZN010000016.1:0-17345 GCA_964354355.1 uncultured Burkholderiaceae bacterium
ACTCGAGCCGGCGGAACGCCCCGCAATGCACGATCCGGTCGCGGTCGCGCTGGAACTCGTTGCGGGCACGCGGGGCCGCCTCCGCGTGGCGGCGCCCGCGGCTGCGTTGCGGGTCGGCCGCCCAGGCGGCGGGCGCGGACATCGTGCGTTGCGCCTCAGCCCGAGCAGGCCGCGAGCGTCGCCCGCAACGGCGCGTCCTCGACGCGCCGCAGCAGCGCCGAGCCCAGCCGCTCGAGCAGCACGAAGCGCGGCGTGCCGCGCTCGGCCTTCTTGTCGACCGACATCAGCTCCAGGTAGCGCTGCGCCGGCCAGGCCGGGCCGCGACCCGGCAGGCGGGCGGCCGCGATCAGCCCGGTCAGCCGCCGGGCGACCGCGGGCTCGAGCAGCCCGACGCGGCTCGACAGGTCGGCGGCCATCACCATGCCCGCACCGACCGCCTCGCCGTGCAGCCACTGCCCGTAGCCCAGCCCGGCCTCGATCGCGTGGCCGAACGTGTGCCCGAAGTTCAGGATCGCGCGCAGCCCGCCTTCGCGCTCGTCGCGTTCGACGACCGAGGCCTTGATCCGGCACGATCCCTCGACCGCTCGGGCCAGCGCCTCGGCATCGCGTTCCAGCAGCCGCCCCATGCCGCGCTCGACGTCGTCGAAGTAGGACGGGTCGGCGATCGCGCCGTGCTTGATGACCTCGGCGAGGCCTGCCGACAGCTCGCGCTGCGGCAGCGTTCTCAACGTGTCGACGTCGGCCAGCACGAGGCGCGGCTGGTGGAATGCGCCGATCATGTTCTTGCCCAGCGGGTGGTTGATCGCCGTCTTGCCGCCGACCGACGAGTCCACCTGGGCCAGCAGCGTGGTGGGCACCTGCACGTAGTCGACGCCGCGCTGGTAGACGGCGGCCGCAAAGCCGGTGAGGTCGCCGACCACGCCACCGCCCAGCGCAACCAGCAGCGAGCCGCGGTCGAAATGCGCAGCCAGCAGCGCATCGACGATCTGGTCCAGCGACGCCCAGGTCTTGCTGGCCTCGCCGGCCGGCAGCACGACCTCGACCAGCGCCGCCGCGTGCGGCTGCAGCGCAACGCGCAGGGTCGACAGGTACAGGGGTGCGACGACGGCGTCCGTGACCACGGCGACCATGCGGCCGGCCGCCAGCCGGGCGAGCGCGTCGTGGCCGGACACCAAGCCGCTGCCGATCAGGATCGGGTAGGCGCGCTCGTCGAGCGCCACCTTCAGTTCACGCATCGAATGGCGGGCCCGTGGCGGCCCGTGGAAACGCAGAGTCAGGCGCCGTGGGCGGGCTCGGCTGGTGTGAGCAGCCCCGGCAGGCGTTCGATTATAGCGTCGACCACCGTGTCGACCGGCTGGCGGCCGGTGTCCACGACCGCATCGGCGACCTCGCGGTACAGCGGATCGCGCGCCGACACCAGCTGCTCGATCCGCCCGCGCGGGTCCGGCGTCTGCAGCAGCGGCCGCTGCCGGTCGCGCCTGAGCCGATGCCACAGGTCGCCGACCGATGCGCGCAGGTACACCACACGGCCCCGCGCGCGCAGCACCTGCCGGGTCGACGCATCGAGCACCGCCCCGCCGCCGGTGGCCAGCACGATCAGCCGGCGCTGCGTGAGCTCCTCGAGCAGCGTGGCCTCGCGGCGCCGGAACCCCGCTTCGCCCTCGAGCTCGAAGATCGTGGGCACCCCGACGCCCAGCCGGGCTTCGAGCTCGCGGTCCGCGTCGACGAAGTCCCAGCCCAGCCGGCGCGCCAGGCGCCTGCCCACGGTCGTCTTGCCGGCACCCATCATGCCGACAAGAAAAAGGGCCCGGTCTCGAACCGGGCCCAATACCTCAGGAGATGCTGGGTCGATCAACTCAGTTCGGGTTCCTGCAGTCGCTGCCGGCGCCGTACGGGCTGGTGGCACCCGGGGGCGCGACGTTCTGGTTAGTGTAATCGGCCGCGAGCCCCGGCACCACGAAACTCACCTCGGCCACGCCCTCGGTGCCCGCCACGACCGCGGCCGTCACACGCAGCCGGACCTCGAGCCAGGTGGACCGATCGCGCGGGTAGGTGACCTTCATGTCGACGTTCCCGCCGGCATTGGTCTTGCCGCCCGCGGTCACGAAGGTGACCACGGCCGGGTTTCCGGGGGTCAGCTTGCCGTCGCCGTTGCCGTAGCCGGTCCCGCCGGTGGCGAGGTCTTCGCCGGTGTCCGTGTCGAGCTGGCCGTTGCCGTTGACGTCCTCGTTGAAGCAGACCGCGCCCTGGCCCGGGATCTTCTCCCAGATGCTGCCCGACCACCGGTAGGCGCCCTTGAGGTAGCGCACCGACACCAGGCTCGCCTGCACGAGCACGTTCTCGACGGGGTTGCCGCTGGAGTCGCTGACGATCGCGGTGTAGGGCACTGCGTTCTTGGTCGAGTCGAGCTTCTCGATCTCGTTGCCGGTGCCGATCAGCACGGACAGCTCGCGGCGCGAGACGGTCAGCGTGGTGTCGTCGGTGATCGCGGTGCCATCGACGGTCGAGCGGATCCGCACGGCGTTGTTGCCGGTGGGCGTGGGGCCCGCGATGAAGGCCACCGACGCGGTTCCCGAGCTGTCGGTGACGGCGGAGCCCGGTTCGATGCGTCCGTTGCTCGGGTCGGCCAGGAACGTGAAGTTCACGCGCCGGTTCTTGACGGGATTGTCCGCCGCGTCGCGCACGACGGCGATCAGCTGGCTCGAGTTGCTGGTGGTCGTGCCCAGGTTCGCGCCGACGACCGCCGGGCTCGGCTGCAGCTTGACCTTGGCCGGCGTCGTCGAGACGAACTCGAATCGCGACGTCGAGCTCAGCCCGCCCGGCGTCGTCGCGATCAGCTCGGTCTGGCCGGCCGTGGGCGACGTGATCGTGAAGCTCGCCTCGCCGGCTACATCGGTGATCACCGAGCTGGCCGAGAGCGTGCCGCGCGTCGCATTGAGCGACACGGTCTGGCCCGCCTGCGCAGCAGCGCCCTGCAGCACCTTGACCTTCAGGGTCTGCACGGTGTTGACGCTGGCCTCGGCCGGTGTGCCGATGAACGACAGCTGGTCACCCGAGACGGTGAACGGCGCGCTGGCGGTGGCACCCATCGCGGTCACCGTCAGCGTGTCCGACCCCGACTTGCTGCCGGTGACCGTCACGCGCAGCTGCCCCTGCGCGTTGGTCGGGCCTGCACCCGCAACGGCATTGCCTGCCTGGGAGGCCACCGTCACCGGCTGTCCGGCGATCGGGTTGGAGGCCGAGTCGCGCAGCGTGATGGAGAACTCCGCGGTGGCGCCCAGTGCGATCGAGCTCGGACCCACCAGCGTCGCGGCCGTGCCGGCCACGGCGACGTTCTCCGTCACCGAAACCGAACCCGAGACGACGGTCACCGGAACCGCGCGATTCGTCGAATCGCTCAGCGTCAGCTTGGCGGTCGACGCGCCCGACGGATCGGTCTTGTCGGTCAGCACCTCGAGCCGCACGCCCGGGTCGGTGGTGGTGAACGTGACCACCTGGCTCTTCAGGCCGACGTTGCCGGCGTTCTTGACGACCGCCGTCAGGTTCATCGTCGAGTCCTTGGCCGAAGCCAGCGTGGGCACGCTCTTGAGCACCTGGATCGACGCAACGTCGGTCAGGCTCTGCGTGGCGCCGGCCGCACCGGCACCGCCTGCGCCCGCGCCCTCGCCGCCGCAGCCGTGCAGCGTGCCCGCCGCCAGCAGCACGGCCAGCAGCGTGGCGCCGGCACCGTTTCGAATGGGATGGATGCTCTGGAACATGGATCGCCCTTATCTGGCCAGCGCCGTGTCGGTCACGACGCGAGGGGTCAGGAACACCAGCAGTTCGGTCCGGTCGCTGGTCTTCGAGGTGTTCTTGAACAGGTTGCCCAGGTAGGGCACGTCGCCCAGGAACGGGACCTTGTTGACGCGGTTGCGCTCGAACTGCTCGTAGATGCCGCCGATGACGACCGTGCCGCCGTTCTCGACCAGCACCTGCGTCTTGACGTGGCGCGTGTCGATCGCAAAACCGGCCGGGGTCAGCTGGCCCACGGCGTCGCGGTTCACGTCGACGTCCAGGATCAGGTTGCCCTCGGGCGTGATCTGCGGCACGACCTCGAGCTTCAGGTTGGCCTTGCGGAACGAGATCGCCGTGGCGCCGCTGGACGTGGCCACCTGGTAGGGCAGTTCGGTGCCCTGCTCGATGACGGCCTTGCCCTGGTCGGCGGTCAGCACGCGCGGGCTGGACACGACCTTGCCTCGCTGGTCGGCCTCGAGTGCGGAGATCTCCAGGTTGACGAACCGGGTCAGCGCCGAGCCGAACAGGCTGATCGCGAAGCTGGCCGGGTCGGCGCCCGAGATGCCCTGGGCCGGCAGGTTGATGAAGTTGGTGTTGGGAATCGGCGTCGGACGGCCCAGGCCCGGCAGGCTGACGCCCGGCAGGCCGCTGCCCAGCTGCGAGGACAGGTCCGCCACGCCGCTCAGGTTGCCCGACACCGTCGAGTACGTATTGCCGCCCGGCCACTGCGTGCCCGCGCCATAGACCGGGATGTTGACCGGCGTCGCTGCGCCGGTGACGGGGTCGACCTGGGTGCCGGTGCGGTAGATCGTGCTGCGGATGTCGTTGAAGCCGAGCTTCACGCCGAGGTTGCGCGAGAAGCGGTCGTCGGCCTCGACGATGCGTGCCTCGATCAGCACCTGCTTGACCGCCACGTCGATCTGCGAAACCAGCCGGCGCACCTCTTCCAGCCGCATGGCGGTGTCCTGCACGAACAGCTTGTTGGTGCGCACGTCCGCCACGGCGCTGCCGCGCTTGGACAGCACGCGCTGCTTGTCGTCACCCAGCATCTTGGCCATCGCTTCGGCCTTCTGGTAGTTCAGCTGGAACGTCTCGGTGCGGATCGGCTCGATCTCGGAGATCTGCTGCCTGGACTCGAGGTCCAGCTTCTCCTTGGTGGCCAGCTCCTCACGCGGGGCGACCAGGATCACGTTGCCGTTCTTGCGCATGTCCAGGCCCTTGGCCTGCAGGATGATGTCCAGGGCCTGGTCCCAGGGCACGTCCCTCAGGCGCAGCGTCAGGCTGCCGGCCACGGAGTCGCTGGTGATGATGTTCAGGTTGGTGAAGTCGGCCACGACCTGCAGCAGCGCGCGCACGTCCACGTTCTGGAAGTTCAGCGACAGCTTGTCGCCCTTGTAGCCCGGTCGCGAGCCCTGCGTCAGCTTGTTGGGGTCGACCTTCACGGGCTTGACCTCGACGACGAACTGCGTGTCGCTCTGGTACGCGTTGTGCTCCCACGTGCCGGTCGGCTCGATGACCATCCGCGCGTTGTCGCCCTGCTGGAAGGTGCGCACCGAGCGCACCGGCGTGCCGAAGTCGGCCACGTCCAGGCGCCGACGCAGGTTGTCCGGGACCTTGGCCTTCGCGAAGTCCACGACGATGGTCTGGCCCTGCTGGCGGATGTCGACGCCGGTCTGCGCATCGGCCAGTTCCACGACGATGCGGCCCTCGCCTTCCTTGCCGCGACGGAAGTCGATGTCGCGCAGCGCGTGGCCGCTGTTCGGGTCGCCCTTGGCGAAGTTGTAGGTGGTGCCCGTGGCCACCGCCCCGGCCGCCGCCACCGAGGCGGACTGCAGCATCAGCACGACGCTGTTGCCGTCGATGCTCGCGACGTGGCTGCCGGGGTTGCGCAGGTTCAGCACCACCCGCGAGCGGCCTGCCGACTGCACGACGTTGACGCTGCGCACGTCACCCTGGGCCAGCTCCAGCGGGCTCTGCCCGAGCTTGCTGTCGGTGTCGGCGAAGTCCAGCGCGACGCGCGGCGGGTTGTTCACCGAGAAGCTCGGCGGCACGGCCTGCGGCGGCGACTTCATCTGGATGCGCAGCTGCGTCGCGTTGCCCTGCTGCGAGCTGGTGATCGACTCGATCGTGTTCGACTGTGCGTGTGCCTGCGGCACCGCGCCCAGCGCACACACGCCCGCCAGGGCCAGCAGGCCGCCCGCTTGGCCGAACGCACGCCTGATGCCGCCGAGAGTCGTCTTACCCGGGGTGCCCGTCATTTCTTGGTCTCCTGCAAGCGCAGCGAAGTTTCACGTTCGACCCAATCGCCGGCCGCGTCCTGAACCAGTTCCTTCAACGCCACTTCCGTCTCCGAGATTCGCGTGATCTGGCCGAAGTTCTGGCCCACGTAGTTGCCGATTCGCGCCTGGTAGACCATCGCCTCGGCCTGCAGCAGCGCGACGTTGCTGCGCCCCTGCACGAGGTTGCCGACCATCTTCAGGTTGTCCAGCGGGAACGCCTCGAGCGCCTCGCGCCGGCGGCTGAGGTCAGGCTGCAGGCCGTTGCCGCTGCGCGACGGCAGCGACGCGATGCCCACCTTGAGCTTGCCCAGGCTGAACGGGTCGATGTCGGTGTTCGCGCCGTAGCGAAACGGCTCGAACTTCTTGGGCTCGGCGATGGTTTCCCGCACGACCGGCGTGTTGCGCCGGGTCTCGTCCATCCAGGACTGCAGCTCCTGGTGGCCGCTGTCGCAGCCCGCGAGCAGCGCGACGGCCAGGCAGGCGCCCGGCAGCGCGGATTGCCGCAGCACGCACCGCAGGCCGGCGATCGGTTTTGCAGAGGGGGTCATTTCTTGGCCTGTTCCTTCTTCTTGGCGGCCGCCGCGCGCTGCACGGCGATCTCCTCGGGGTCCAGGTACCGGAACGTCTTGGCAGTGGCGTCCAGCGCCAGCACCGTGGTCTTGTCCTGCTGCTGGATCGACACGTTGTTCAGCGTGACGATCCGCGGCAGGTTCGCGATGTCGCTGGCGAACGCGCCGAGGTCGTGGTAGTTGCCCACGACGCGCACCGTGATCGGCAGCTCGGCGTAGTAGTCCTTGACGATCACCTGGCCCGGCTTGAACAGCTGCAGCTGCGCGCCGCGGCCGACGCCGGCCTGGTTGATGTCCGACAGCAGCGCGTCCATCTCGGCCTTGCTGGGCAGCTGCTTCTCGAGCTGGCTCACGTACTGCATCACCTGCTCCTTCTGCTTGCGCAGCGCCTCGAGGTTGACCGCCTGCTTGAGCTTGTCGGCGTACAGCGCCTTGAGCTTGTCTTCCTCGACGCGGCCGACGTCGAGCTCCTCGAGCAGGCCGCGCCAGTACAGCGCCCATCCGGCCGCGACAAGCGCGGTGAACAGCAGCGTCAGCAGCAGGTTGCGCGGCAGCGCCGGCCACAGGCCCGGGTGACGGCCCTGCAGGCCCTGGAACTGCTGCTTCAGGGCGTCGGTGTTGAAGTCGATCTTGAACTTGGCCATGGTCGCCTACCTGACCGCGCCGACCTTGATCGGCTCGTTCTCGGTGGTCTTGGGGGCCGCCGGCCGCCCGTCGGTCGCAGGCGTCTGGCGCCGGATCAGCGCGTTCAGCGAGAACTCGAAGATGCGCCGCGCGTCGCCCGCCTTCTGGCCGGCCTGCACCGGCAGCGCGATCTCCTTGATCTCGCCGAGCTCCGGGCGCTCGAGCCACGGGCTGCGCTCGGCGAGGTTGCGCAGCAGCTCGGCCACGCGCTCGTTGGACTGCGCGTGTCCGGACAGCGACACCCTCATGTCCTCCTGCTTGAGCTGGCGCAGGTACAGGCCTTCGGGCGCGAGCCTGACCAGCTCGTCGAGCAGGTGCACGGGGATCGTGCGGTCGCTCTGCAGGTTCTCGACCGCCTGCTGGCGCGCCTTGAGCGCGGCGATCTCCTCGCGCAGCGTCTTGATCTCGGCGATCTGCGTGTCGAGCTTGGCGTTCTCGGTCTTGATGAACTCGTTGCGCGAGGCCTGCGACGAGATCTGCTGGTTGATCGCCACGCCGCCGGCGAACGCGGCCGCGCCGCCCGCGATCGCCACGAACACGATCAGGCCGATGTAGTCCTTCTTGCGCCGCTCGCGCCGCATCTCGCGGTGCGGCAGCAGGTTGATGCGGATGCGCACCGCGGCGTGCGCGGGCGCGGCCTCGGGCTCGCGCGCCTGGCGCGAGCCGCCACGGGAGGTGGGCGCGCCGCTCATGAGTCGAACCTGCGCATCGCGAGGCCGCAGCCGACCATCAGCGCGGGCGCGTCGAGCCGCAGCTGGCGTTCACGGATCGACGGCGAGACCTCCATCCCCTGGAACGGGCTGATGATCTCGGTCGGGACCTGCGCGCGCTCGGCGACCGTCTCGGCCAGCCCCGGCGTCACCGCGCAGCCGCCGGCCAGGAAGATGCGGTCGACGCGCGTATAAGGGGTCGATGTGAAGAAGAACTGCAGCGAGCGGGCGACCTCGGTTGCGCCCTGCTCGACGAACGGCCCCAGCAGCTCCGACTGGAAGTTGTCGGGCAGGTCGCCGCTCTTCTTCTTGAGCTCGGCCTCCTCGGGCGACAGCCCGTACAGCCGCACGATGTCCTGCGTGAGCTGGTGGCCGCCGAACGACTGGTCGCGCTCGAAGATCGTCTGGCCGTTCAGCACGATGGTCAGGTTGGTCGTGCTCTGGCCGATGTCGAACACCGCCAGCACCAGCCCGTCGCCGCGGTTGGGCAGCATGCTGGTCACGTAGTCCAGCGAGGTGCGGGCCGCGTAGGGCTCGACGTCGATGACGATCGGCTTGAGCCCGGCCATCTCGGCGATCGCGACCCGGTCGTCGACCTTCTCCTTGCGCGACGCGGCCAGCAGCACCTCGACGTCCTCGGGCGACGCCGCCGACGCGCCCAGGACCTGGAAGTCCAGGTTCACCTCGTCGATGGAGAAGGGGATGTACTGGCTGGCCTCGGTTTCGACCTGGACCTCGTAGTCCTCTTCCCGCAGGCCCGCCGGCAGCGTGATCCGCTTGGTGATCACCGCGGCCGAGGGCAGCGCCATCGCCACCTGCCGCGTGCGCGAGCCGGTGCGCCGGATCGCGCGCGTCAGCGCATCGGCCACCGCCTCGGGCTTCTCGACGTTGCCGTCGACGATCGCGCCGTGCTCGATGGGCTCGATCGCGTAGCGCTCGAGCCGCATGCCCGTCTTGCCGCCCGGAACCAGCTCGACCAGCTTCACGCTGGACGCGCTGACGTCGATGCCCAGCAGGGGCTGGGAACTGCGCCGGAAAATGCCTGGAAGGCTGACTGCCACGAGGACCCCAAAATGTAGATAAACTGCTTGTAAAATAAGGACTTACGCCTGACTTGAAGAATCGACCGAATTTTGCGCAAGGCCTTCGATACACTCTAAGGCTTTTCGCCAGGCAGGGAATCCCGTGTGCAACCCTCCGGTCGCACGGCCCCTGCCGTTCGTCGCCTGCCCCCCTTTCCACCCCCCCGGGACCCGCGCCGCGCCCCGGGCGGGTGCCTATATAATCGGCATCCGATCGACCAACCCGGTCATGAGCATGGAGTCAGTGCGCGTTCGCATCGCGCGAGCGAGACCGCCGCGACGCGAGCGCGGCATCGGCCTGCTGTCGCTGCTGGCCGTCCTGATCGCGATCCCGGTCACGCTGGTGGTGGCCGGCGTGCTGACGGTCGCGCTGGCCGCCGTGCTGGCCAGCGACCGCTTGCCGTCGATCGAGGCGCTGACCGACTACCGCCCGAAGATCCCGCTGCGCGTGTTCACCGCGGACGGGGTGCTGATCGGCGAGTTCGGCGAGGAGCGCCGCAGCGTCGTGCCCATCGGTGACGTGCCCGACCTGATGAAGCAGGCGATCCTGGCCGCCGAGGATGCCAGCTTCTTCGAGCACAGCGGCATCGACTACGTCGGCATCGTGCGCGCGGCGATCGCCAATTTCGCGGCCGGGGGCCGGACCCAGGGCGCCAGCACGATCACGCAGCAGCTGGCCCGCAACTTCTTCCTGTCCAACGAGCGCAGCTACACGCGCAAGATCTACGAGATCCTGCTCGCGTTCAAGATCGAGCGCTCGCTGACCAAGGAGCAGATCCTCGAGATCTACGTCAACCAGATCTTCCTCGGTCAGCGCGCCTACGGCTTCGCGTCGGCCGCCCAGATCTACTTCGGCAAGCCGCTGGCCAAGGTCAGCGCCGCCGAGGCCGCGATGCTCGCAGGCCTGCCCAAGGCACCGTCGACGTTCAACCCGGTCGTCAACCCCAAGCGCGCCAAGATCCGGCAGCAGTACGTGCTCGGCCGGATGCGCTCGCTGGGCTACCTGAACGACGACCAGTACCAGGCGGCCATGAAGGAAGAGCTGCGCATCCAGCCCGACCGCGGCGACTATGCGCTGAAGGCGCCGTACGTCGCCGAGCTCGCCCGGATGCTGGCCTACGAGCAGTTCCGGGACGAGACCTACACCGCCGGCCTGAACGTCTACACGACCGTCATCGCCGACGACCAGCGTGCTGCCAACGCGGCCGTGCGGCAGGGAATCCTCGACTACGACCGCAAGTACGGCTTTCGCGGCCCCGAGGCCTGGATCGAGTTGCCGGCCGACCCGCTGCGGCGCGAGGAGAAGATCGAGGAGGCGCTGCTCGAGGCGGGAGACATCGACGACTTTCTCGCCGCGGTGGTGATCGAGGCCAGTCCCAAGGGGATCAAGGTCAGCCGCAGCAAGGGCGCGGTCATCGAACTCGGCGGCGACGGGATCAAGTTCGTCGCATCCTGGCTGGCGGACAAGGCGCCGGCCAACCGCAAGCTGCGCCCGGGCGCGGTGATCCGGATCAACCACGGCGCCAAGGGATGGGAGGTCGTCCAGGCGCCCGAGGTGCAGGCCGCGCTGGTGTCGTGCAACACCGAGGACGGATCGGTTCGCGCGATGGTCGGCGGCTTCGACTTCAATCGCAACAAGTTCAACCGGGTCACGCAGGCGTGGCGCCAGCCGGGTTCCAGCTTCAAGCCCTTCATCTACTCGGCCTCGCTCGAGAAGGGCTTCATGACGACGACCGTGATCAACGACGCGCCGGTGATCGTGGACCCGGCCGTCACCGGCGGCCAGATCTGGGAGCCCAAGAACTACGACGGCAAGTTCGACGGCCCGCTGACGATGCGCGCGGCGCTTGCCAAGTCGAAGAACATGGTGTCGATCCGCCTGCTGCAGGCGATCGGTCCGCACTACGCGCAGGACTACATCAGCCGGTTCGGCTTCGACCCCGACAAGCACCCGCCCTACCTCACGATGGCGCTGGGCGCCGGCTCGGTGACGCCCTGGCAGATGGTCGGCGCCATATCGGTCTTCGCCAACGGCGGCTACCGGGTCGAGCCGTACGTCATCGGGCGGATCACCGACGCCGGCGGCAAGGTGCTGGCCGAGGCCCGGCCGGCACGGGCCGGTGACGAGTCGATCCGCGCGATCGACGTCCGCAACGCGTTCCTGATGGACAGCCTGATGCGCGACGTGGTCCGCGTGGGCACCGCGACGTCGGCGCTGCGCCTGAAGCGCTCGGACGTGGCGGGCAAGACCGGCACGACCAACGACTCGCACGACGCCTGGTTCGTCGGCTACGCGCCCAGGGTTGCGGGCGTGGCGTGGGTCGGGTTCGACCAGCCGCACAAGCTCGGCGACCGCGAAACCGGCGGCGGCCTGGCGCTGCCGATCTGGATCGGCTACATGCAGACCGCGCTGCGGGGCGTGCCCGACCGGCCGATCGCCATGCCTCCCGGCATCGTGCAGATCGGCGGCGACTACTACCTCGCCGAGACGCGCCCGGGGCAGGGCGTCGCCTCGCTGGGCATCGCCGAAGACGGACTCGCCACCGGCGAGCGCGGCGAGCAGGTGCGCGACCAGGTGTTCTGAACACGCGCGGGCGGCGTGCAGCCGCCCGTGGCCGATGCGCGTCTTCGGACGGTGTGCGGCCGCCGGCCTGCTACGCGGGGCCCGGGCGCCCGCCCAGCACGACCGCCTGACCACCCTGTGCGCTGACCATCCGGGACAGGGCCGCGAACAGTTCGTCCCCGGCGCGCGTGTCGACCCATCGGCCTTCGACATCGCGGTAGTGGAAGCCGCCGGACCGTGCGGCGACCCAGATTTCGCGCGCCGCGCCGTGGCTGTTGACGATGATCTTCGAGTCGTCCTCGAAGGTCACGCTCAGCACGTTGCCCTGGCGCTCGACCTCGACGTCCAGTCCGGCGTCGATGGCGCGCTCGAGCGCGTTCTCGATCGCGTCGAGCGTGCGTTCGGCGGCCTTCAGGAACTCCTGTTCGGTCATGCTATTCTGGTTCGCATCATGGGAAGCGTCATGCAAAGCGGTCCGCTGGACACAGGACGTCGCGACACGGCGGTGCACGGTCGCAGCACCGTCGCGCGATCCGGCCACGCACGCCGGGCCGGATGGATTCTAGCCGGTTCGATGCTGCTCGCGGCGTGCGGCCAGCGCGGCCCGCTGTACCTGCCGACCGTGCCGGCGGACCCGCGCACGAAGGACCAGGCCTCGCCAGGCATGCTGCAGGCGCCCGCGCAGCGCGGACTGCCGGCGCCGGCGCCGGGCACGGACGAGCCGGCCCGGCGCCCCTGACGCCGCGACCGGCCGGCTCCCCGACGCGAGCACGCGCGATGACGGCATTCCCGCGGATCGACGGCGCGTTGTTCGCCGAAGGCGTGCCGCTGACGGCGATCGCCGAGCGCTTCGGCACACCGACGTTCGTCTACTCGCGCGCGGCCATCGAGCACGCCTGGCGCGAGTTCGAGCAGGCGGCCCGCGGCCGCCGCGCGCTGGTGTGCTACGCGATGAAGGCCAACAGCAACCTGGCCGTGCTGGACCTGCTCGCGCGCCTGGGCGCCGGCTTCGACATCGTCTCGGGGGGCGAGCTGCAGCGTGTGCTCGCAGTCGGCGGCGATCCGTCGAAGGTCGTCTTCTCGGGCGTGGGCAAGTCGGCGCACGAGATGCGCGCCGCGCTGGCTGCCGGCGTGCGCTGCTTCAACGTCGAGTCCGAGAGCGAACTCGTGCGGCTGAACGCGGTCGCGGGCGAGCTGGACCGCGTGGCGCCCGTGTCGCTGCGGATCAACCCCGACGTCGACGCCGGCACGCATCCGTACATCTCGACCGGGCTGCGCGAGAACAAGTTCGGCATCGCGCACGATCGCGCGGTCGCGGCCTACCGCGTGGCCGCGGGGCTGGCGCACCTGCGCATCGAGGGCATCGACTGCCACATCGGCTCGCAGATCACCGAGGTCACGCCGTTCCTGGCCGCGCTCGACCGGCTGCTGGAGCTGGTCGACACCCTGCAGGACGCCGGCATCGAGATCCGCCACCTCGATCTGGGCGGCGGCCTGGGCATCGCCTATCGCGACGAGACGCCGCCGTCGCGCGTCGCGATGCTGCAGGCGCTGTTCGAGCGCATCGAAGGCTGGGCCGCGCGACGCCGCGGCGGCGTGATGCCCGAGGTGATGTTCGAGTTCGGCCGCTCGATGGTCGGCAATGCGGGCGTGCTGCTGACCCGCGTCGAGTACCTGAAGGACAACGGTGAGCGGCACTTCGCGATCGTCGACGCGGCGATGAACGACCTGCTGCGCCCGACGCTGTACGACGCCTATCACGAGATCGTTCCGGTCACCGGCCGCGACGAGCCCGCGCAGACCTACGACATCGTCGGGCCGGTGTGCGAGTCCGGCGACTGGCTCGGCCGCGCGCGCCGGCTGTCCCTGCGCGAGGGCGATCTGCTGGCGGTGCTGTCGGCCGGCGCCTACGGGATGTCGATGAGCTCCAACTACAACACCCGCCCGCGCGCCGCCGAGGTCATGGTCGATGCAACCGAAGCGTTCGTCGTGCGCGAGCGCGAACGCCTCGACGACCTGTACCGGCACGAGCACCGCCTCCGCAGCGACCGCACGCGCTAGTGCCGCGCACGCCGCGGTTCAGCACACGGCGCAATCCCGCGTACGCCGCAATCCCGCGCACGGCTGCGTTCAGCGCACGCCCCCGACCCGGCCGTCGCCGTCAGCGCGCGCGCCGCATCCGCGCAAGCAGCCGCCAGCCCAGCAGCAGCGCAACGGCACACGCATACCAGGCCACCTCGGCGTAGTCGCTCTTGCCCGACTTGTGCCACCAGTAGTGCAGCACCGCGACGATGGCGACCGCGTAGACCAGTCGGTGCAGCTGCGACCAGCGACGGCCCAGGCGGCGCACCATCGCGTCGGTCGAGGTCGCGGCCAGCGGAACCAGCAGCACGAACGCGAGGAACCCCATCGTGACGAACGGCCGCTCGATCACGTCGGCGACCATCGCGCGCACGTCGAACCAGTGGTCGAACCACACCCACGTCGTGAAGTGCAGCGCCGCGTAGAAGAACGCAAACAGCCCCAGCATGCGCCGCGCACGCTGCAGCACGTGCCAGCCCGTGATCCGCCGCACCGGCGTGACCGCCAGCGTGATGCACAGCAAGACCAGCGCCCATGTGCCGGTCGATCGCGTGATCAGCTCGACCGGATTGGCGCCGAGCCCCCCGAAGACGCCGGTCGAGCCCGCCAGCACCAGCCTGGCCAGCGGCAGCAGCGCCAGCGCGAAGACGGCGAGATTCAGCGCACGCACCTGCTTCGGCGGGCGCGGCGATCCCGCTGCGAGAGGCACGGGCGACGCCGCGTCAGCTGCGCGCGAGGCGCCGGTGGCCAGCCCGACAGGTCCCGCCCGCGAGCGCGCCGCAGCGGATTTCAGGGGCCGGTCCGCGGCGGCGGGCGCCGCGCGTCGGGCCGCGTCCGGGCCGTCCACACCCGGCCGTCAGAAGTTGCGCTTCAGGTCCATGCCCGCGTACAGGCCGGCGACCTGCTCGGCATAGCCGTTGAACATCAGCGTGGGGCGCTTGCGCTGGAACACCCCGTCCTCGCCGATCCGCCGCTCGGTGGCCTGCGACCACCGCGGATGGCTGACCTCGGGGTTCACGTTCGAGTAGAAGCCGTACTCGTGCGGCGCCGCCCGGTTCCAGCTGGTCACGGGCTGCTGCTCGACGAAGCGGATCCTGACGATCGACTTGCCGCTCTTGAAGCCGTACTTCCACGGGACGACCATCCGCACCGGCGCGCCGTTCTGGTTGGGCAGCACTTCGCCGTACAGGCCGACGGTCAGCAGGGTCAAGGGGTGGGCGGCCTCGTCCAGGCGCAGCGCCTCGACGTACGGCCACGCGAGCACCGACGAGCGCAGCCCCGGCATCTGCTTGCTGTCGGCCAGCGTGTAGAACTCGACGTACTTCGCATTGCCGGTCGGCTCGACGCGCGCGAGCAGCTGGGACAGCGGATAGCCCACCCACGGGATCACCATCGACCAGCCTTCGACGCAGCGCATCCGGTAGACGCGATCCTCGAGCGGCGCCAGCTTCAGCAGCTCGTCGATGTCGAACACGCGCGGCTTGCGCACCTCGCCTTCGACGGCCACGGTCCACGGGCGCGGCTTGAGCGTGTGCGCGTGGGCGGCAGGGTCGTCCTTCTCGGTGCCGAACTCGTAGAAGTTGTTGTACGTCGTGACGTCCTTGTACGACGTGGACTTCTCCATCGAGGGGAACGGTCCGGGCTGCGACGGCAGCTTCGCGCCGGGCCTGCCGGATTGCGCGCGCAGCCACGCGGGCGCGCCGAGCGCAGCCCCGGCCGCGACCGCCTGCACCAGCGAACGACGGTTCGTCCACACCGCGCGCGGCGTGATCTCGGATGCGAACGGCTCGCAGCCGGCGGGGGACTTGATCAGCACGGGGACCTCCTGGCACGCAGTCGGGCGCCGGCCCCCCAACCTTACCGCAGACCGGCGATGTAGTCGGAGACGGCCTTGATCTCGCGGTCGGACATCCGGGCGGCGATGGCCGTCATCTGCTCGCTGTTGTGACGCGTGCCGCCGCGAAACGCCAGCAGCTGCGACTCGGTGTACTCGGCCCACTGGCCGCCGAGGCGCGGGTACTGCGCCGGAATGCCGGCACCGTTGGGACTGTGGCAGCCGGCGCACGCAGGCACGTTCTTCTCGGCGATGCCGCCGCGGTAGATCTTCTGCCCGATCTCCACGAGTTCCTTGTTGCGCGCAGCCGAAGGCTTGAGCGCCTGGCCGCCGTAGTAGGCCGACACGTTGCGGATGTCGTCGTCGGACAGCGTGGCCGCGAATCCCGCCATCACTGCGTTGGCACGCTCGGCCTGCTTGGCGCCCGGCTTGACCTTGAAGTTGGCGAGTTGCTTGGCGAGGTAGTCGGGATGCTGTGCCGCGAGCTTCGGGTTGGCCGCAGCGGTCCCGTTGCCGTCGTTGCCGTGGCACGCGACGCAGACCTGGCCCGCGATCTGCTGGCCCTTTGGAACGTCGGGCTTGGCCGTCTGGGCCGCCGCGTCCGTGCCCGCGAGGCCACCGGCGGCCAGGACGATCAGCGCGCCAATCGTCGAACGCACCGCCGCAGGGATTTGCTTTCTACCACCGACCGCACGCATCATCGCCGACACCCGAATTCGTCATGGCACGTAAACGGCGGATTGTACAATAGGGCCGAGCGCCCATGCCCCATCTGACCACCGCCCGCTTTCACACGACCGTCGCGGCGTTGCATCAGCTGCCCGTCGACGAGCTGCCCGAGGTCGCCTTCGTCGGACGCTCCAACGCCGGCAAGTCGTCGGCCATCAACGTGCTGTGCAACCGGCGGCGCCTTGCGTTCGCCAGCCGCACCCCCGGCCGCACCCAGGCGCTGAACTATTTCGCGGTCGGCGCTGCCGACCGGATCGACGGGTTCATCGTCGACACGCCGGGCTACGGGTATGCGGCCGCCCCGCTCGAGACCAAACGGGAATGGGACGCGCTCGCGGGCCGCTACCTCGGCCACCGGCCCCAGCTGTCGGGCGTCGTGCTGGTGGCCGACATCCGCCGCCAGCTGACGCCGCTGGACGCGCACCTGCTCAGCTGGATCACGCCGGAGACGCCCGTGGTGGTCGCGCTGACCAAGTCCGACAAGCTGCCCCACGCGCAGCGACAGGCCGCGCTCCGGGCGGTCCGCGCCGAACTCGATCGGCTCAGGCCCGACATCCGCAACCGCGTGGTGCTGTTCTCGGCGCTCAGCCGCAGCGGCAGCGACGAGCTCTCGGGCATCGTCGAGGCGTGGCTGATCAGCGACGCCGTGCCGGGCATGGCGCTGGACGAACCGGCCGGCGAAAAAAAAGAACCCCGGCAGCCATACAGCCCCGGGGCGGAACGCCCGTGACATCGTCACGGGCACCCGCTCAGGGAGGAGAAGCGGGAGACAGTCGCATGACCATCTGTTGTCCATGATAGAGCCTTCCCGCCAAATTGCAAGCCTTTTCTGACCAACCATTCCCGAACTGACCGACGAGTCTAACGGAGTCGACCATGCGAGAATTTCCCCTTTGGCAACAAGGGTTTCCGGCGATCCGACCGCGGCGGCTCAGGCGCGACGACTTCTCCCGTCGCCTGGTCAGGGAGCACACCCTTACAAGCGACGATCTGATCTACCCGTGCTTTGTCCTGGACGGAACGTCGACGACGCAGCCGG
>CAYGZN010000017.1:0-16657 GCA_964354355.1 uncultured Burkholderiaceae bacterium
CGGGCGGTCGTGGGCGCCGCCCAGACGCGCGCCCAGCCGATCGTGCTGACCGGTCTGGCGGCGATGGCCGGCGCGTTCTTCATCCTCGACGACCCGATCTTCAACGGGCTCGCCATCTCGCTGATCTTCGGCATTCTGGTGTCGACCGTGCTCACGCTGGTCGTCATCCCCACGCTTTACTACGTCGCTTTCGGAAGGAGCAAGGCATGAACTCGTGGAGTCTGGTCCGTGTCATCGCAGGAATCTTCATCCTGATCTCGCTCGCCCTCGGCGCGCCGGGCAGCCCGGTGTTCCACAGCCAGAACTGGCTGTGGTTCACGGCATTCGTGGGCGCGAACCTGCTTCAGAGCGGGGTCACGCACTGGTGCCTGATGGAGACGATCCTGCGCAGGCTCGGCGTGCAGGGAATTCCCCGCAGAGCCTGAGGACGGCGCTACTTCAGCACGTCGAACAGGTTGTGGTGGTCGTCGGTCCACGGCCGCAGTCGCGGCTGCGTCGGCGCGGGCGTGCCGCCCGCCATCGTCAGGGCATCGGCGAGCACCGGGTTGGCCGTGACCACGATCCAGTCGGAGCGGTACAGGTAGCTGGCGTCGCCCGGGTCGTCGACGATCCGGATCGCCTGCATGCCCGCGTCGTCGGCCAGCTGGCGCACCACGCCGGTCAGGTCCAGGTAGCGGTTGCTGATGTGGAACGCCACGGCGCCCTGCGGCGACAGGTGGCGGCGGTACAGCTGCATCGCCTCGCGCGTGATCAGGTGCACCGGGATCGAGTCGCTCGAGAACGCGTCGACGGCCAGCACGTCGAAGCGCTGCGGTGATTCGCGCTCGAGCACCAGCCGGGCGTCACCCAGAGCCGGCTCGATGCGCGCGGCGCTGTCGGTCAGGAACGTGAACCGGCGCTGCGCGATGTCGAGCACCGCGGGGTCCAGCTCGTACAGGCGATAGACGTCGCCGTCGCGCCCGTAGGCAGCCAGCGTGCCCACGCCCAGCCCGATCAGGCCCACGCGCTGCGGGCTGGCGCGCAGCGCGTCGATCGTGCGGCCGATCCCGGAGCTCGGGCCGTAGTACGTCGTGGACAGCCCGCGCCACTCGGGGTTCAGGAACTGCTCGCCGTGCAGGATCACGCCGTGCAGCAGGCGGCGACGCCCCAGCCTGGGGTCGTCGGCGTCGGCTTCCTTCACGCGCAGCGTGCCGTAGAAGCTGCGCGAGAGCTCGATCACGTCGTCGTGGATCCAGCGCACGTAGTCGAACAGCAGCGCCGCGCAGGCCAGCGTCGCCGCCACGGCGACCGCCCGGTGGCCGCCGGTCGCGAGGGCCGCCGCGAGCGCCGCGGTCGCCGCCAGCGCCAGCGGAAACTCCCAATACCACTCGAACAGCAGCGGCGCGACGACGCCGACCAGCAGGCCGCCTGCGGCGCCGCCCAGCGACACCATCAGGTAGAACCGGGTCAGATGGCCGGCCGGCGGCTTGCGGGCCACCAGCTCGCCGTGCAGGAACATGCACAGCACGAACAGGCCGAACCCGTACAGCGTCACCGCGTAGTCGATGTGCAGGATGGCCCGCTCGACGCCGGCGCCGGTCGGGCGGAAGCTCAGGCCGGCCAGCATTGCCACAGCAAGGAGCGGGGCCAGCAGCAGGTACTGCGGCCGCCAGTACCAGCCGCGGCCGTCGAAGCACAGGATGAAGGTGACCAGGTAGATCGCCAGCGGCAGGACCCACAGGAACGGGACCGACGCGACGTTCTGGGTGATGTGGGTGGTCACCGCCAGCAGCAGCACCGATCCCAGCGCGGCCAGTGCCATCCACAGCGCCTGGTTGCGCCACGATGGGCGCGCGCCGTCCACACCTGCGTGGGCGCCGCCGGTTGGGTCGGGCGTCACGCCGCCGGTTGGGTCGGGCGTCATGCCGCCGGTTGGGTGCGGGACCACGTCGGAGCGTGCCGCCTCGCCCGCGGTCGGCGCGGGCGCCGCGGCCGCGCGTGTGCGCAGCGCGAGCCACGCCGCGGCGATCGCCATCAGTGCGAACACGGCATAGGCGACCGACCAGCCGACCGACTGGGCACGGCTGCTCGCGTTGGGCTCGATCAGTGGCGGATACGCGACCAGGGCCAGCATCGAGGCCGCGTTGGACAGCGCATACAGCCGATATACGCGGGCCTGCTCGAAGCGGCGGCTGAACCACGCCTGCACCAGCGGGCCGGTCGTCGCCAGCATCAGGTAGGGCAGCCCGATCGTGACGGTCAGCAGCGTGAGGATCCGCACGACCGGATGGCCGGCGTCGGCGGGCTTGAAGCCCTCGGCGGGCGTGATCGGCAGCACGGCCAGGCTGGCGAGCAGCAGCGCCGTGTGCAGCGCCGCCTGCCCGCGCGGCGGCAGCCTGCGGACCACCACGTCCGAGTAGAAGTACCCGGCCAGCAGGGCCACCTGGAAGAACACCAGGCACGTGGTCCAGACGGCGGCCGAGCCGCCGAACCAGGGCAGGATCTGCCGCGCGATCAGCGGCTGCACCAGGAACAGCAGGAAGGCGGACAGCGCGATCGTGGCGGCGTACAGCGGCATCGGGCGGCTCAGAACACGCCCAGCTCGCCGAGGCGCCGGTCGACCGCGTCGGCCCAGCCCCGGTTGGCCGCGGGGCTGGCCGGGCTGGGGTGCAGCACCTGGTCGACGCGGATCGCGCGCGCCACGTCGCTGTCGATGTCGCTCTGCTGCAGCACGTGGCGCAGCCGCTTCTGCGCGAAGCCGCCGATGCCGATCGCCCACTGCGGGCGCAGGAACTCCAGCGCGCGCGCCAGGTGCGCGTCGCAGGCCGCGTAGACCGGCGCCATCTCGGCCGCGGGCAGCTGCTCCGGCGTGCGGTTGCGGCCCGACGCCTCCAGGAACACCAATGGGCAGTAGTTGATCACGAAGCACTGCTCGAAGAAGGCCTGCGCGCTGCCGAAACGCAGCGCGGCCCAGCCCCACAGGCGCCGGCCGCTGACCTCCGAGCGACGGCAGGCGAGCCCTTCGATCGGCCGCCGCGGGTGCTCGCGCACCGGCCGGGACACCGGCTCGTCGATACCCATCCAGGTGCGCACCGCAGCGACCTCGCCGAACGGCACGCCGGTCTGCATCATGCCGAACGGCCCGGGATTCATGCCCAGCATCACCACGCGCCGCGGGCCGCTGCCGAAGCGCCGGACGTACGCCGCGTAGGGCCGCCACGCATAGTCGAGCGGGTCGTACACGTGCGTGACCGGCGCCGCGAACCGCAGCGGCGACAGCTCACGCGACAGTCTGCGGGCGGCCTCGAGCAGCGGGCCGGCGGGAACTGGGGACATGGGCCGGCATCCTAAGCGAAATCTCGCCGGTGGCCGCGGGCTCAGGCGGCGACGCGCAGGCTGCGCTGCGACACCGATCGGGCGATCAGCCACTGCGCACCGTAGTAGGTGCCCAGCACCCACAGCGGCGACAGCGGCAGCGGCGTGTGGAAGCGATTGAACGCCAGCAGCGTGTCCGACGACATGAACAGCAGGCCGCCGACCGCGGCGAGCCAGGAATCGCGCCGGCGCAGCACCTGGTGGCGTGCGACCGACTGCGCGGCCATGGCGCCCAGCAGCGCGACGTAGGCCACGACAGCAAGCCGCATCGCCGGCGGCACCCCGGGCCACAGCACGGCCAGCAACGCCGCGGCGACCAGCGCGACCGCCGCGAACGGGCGGGCACGGGCCGCGAGGCGCACGTCGGCGGTCAGCGCGACCAGGTACGCGCAGTGCGCCAGCAGGAACGCGACCAGTCCGTGCAGGAAGTACGGACCGGGGAGCATCAGGAACACGTCCCCGGCCAGCGACAGCGCCATGCCGACGACGATCGCCGCGCGATAGCGGGGCGAGACGGGCGCGGCCGCCCGCAATGCGACCGCCAGCAGCAGCAGCGTCGTCAGCGGCTTGAACACGTAGACCAGCGTCGCCTGCCCCGCCAGCGACGCGCCGATCGTCGCGGCCGCGCACAGCGCCACGGCCCAGCCGGGAACGGTCCGGCTCATGCGGGTGCGGTGCCCGAGGTGCCGGCGTCGGGCGCGCGCCACCTCGAACGGGCGCCGAGCCCGGCCACCGCCGCGAGCGACGCCAGCGCCAGGCCGGTCAGCACCGCACGGGGAGCCGCCGCCAGCGCCTGCGGCCCGAACCAGACGCCGAGCCCGCCGGCGACCAGCGCGGCCGCCGCGAGCCGGACCGCGTCGAGCCAGACGAAGCCGCGTCGCCCTTCGAACAGGCCGCCGATGGCCACCAGCGAGGCGACGATCCACGCGGCGTGGGCCAGGTTCTGCGCGAGGCTCGCGTCGCGGTGCGCCTGCAGGAAGTGCACCGCCGCGGCCAGCACCAGCGCGAACTGCACGCTGGCATAGAGGCGCACCGCCCGGCCGGCCCAGGGGTGGTAGGGCTCGAAGCGCTCGATCGCGAACGGCGCCTGCGGCCAGGCCGCGGCGACGTCCGCGGGGCGCCAGCCCGGCGGCCGCACCCAGACCTGCAGCCGGTCGCGCCAGCGCCGCGCCCGCCAGGCGTCGCGCGCCAGCGCCGCATAGACCTCGAGGTTCGCCCACAGCGGATTCCAGCTGCGCAGCGGCGCACGCGTGCCGTAGACGATCCGCTCGTCGTCGCGCTCGTCCTCGAAGGTGCCGAACAGCCGGTCCCAGAGGATCAGCACGCCGCCGTAGTTCCGGTCGATGTAGCGGTCGTTGACGGCGTGGTGCACGCGGTGGTTCGACGGCGACGCGAACACGCGGTCGAACCAGCCCAGGCGCCCGACCTGCCGGGTGTGGATCCAGAACTGGTAGAGCAGGTCGACGAGGCCCACGGCGACGAACAGGGCGGGCGGCACGCCCGCGAGCGCCATCGGCACGTAGAACACCCAGCCGAACAGCGCACCGGTGCCGGTCTGGCGCAGCGCCGTCGACAGGTTGTACTCCTCGCTCGAGTGGTGCACCACGTGCGCGGCCCACAGCACGTTGACGCGGTGCATCGCCCGGTGGTGCCAGTAATAGCAGAAGTCGTAGAAGAGCAGCGCGCCGATCCAGCTCCAGACGCTGTCCGCGGGCCACGACCCCACCGCGAACGACTCGAACAGCCACACGTACAGGCCGATGCTCAGCAGCCGCGTGAACACGGCGGCGACCTGCGACAGCACGCCCAGCGACAGGCTCGAGACGGCGTCGTCGAGCCGGTACGTGCTGCGCGCGCGCAGCCGGCCGACCACGATCTCCAGCGCGATCAGCGCGAAGAACACCGGTGTGGCCAGCGTGATGATTCGTTCCTGCACGGTGTCTGGTGTACGCTAATGCGGCGACAACCGAGGGCGCCGCGATGAACAAACCGGTCGAGACAGGGCTTTCCGCCGACAAGATACCGTACCAGAAGCCGCAGCCTTGGGGGATGGCCCCCGACATGATGCTGCCGGACGTGCTGACCGACGACCAGCGGCTGTGGGCGCCGGTGGGCCCGCAGACCTGGTCGCGGCCGATTCACCTGAACGTGACCGGCGGCTTCTACGTGCACCTGCTGAAGGTCACGCGCAGCGGCCTGCTGCAGCGACACCGCCACTCGGGGCAGGTCCATGCGTACGTGATCCGCGGACGCTGGTACTACCTGGAGCACGACTGGGTCGCCGAGCAGGGCAGCTACGTGTTCGAGCCTCCGGGCGAGACCCACACGCTGGTCGTGCCCGACGACTGCACCGAGATGATCACGCTGTTCACCGTGCACGGCTCGCTGATGTACGTCGACCCGCAGGGCGTCGCCACCGGCTACGACGACGTGTTCACGCGCATCGACCGCTATCGTGCGCACTTCGAGAAGGTCGGCTTGGGCGCCGACCACGTCCGGCAGTTCATGCGCTGAGGCGCTGACGCACGGCCGCCGCCGGCGCCGGCGCCAGGCGGCCGTCAGGCCGCGAACGGGTCGTCGACCTTCGGCCAGTAGGGCGTGGTGCGCTGGGTGTAGGGCAGGCTGCCGAAGTCCGGCGCGATGCCGCCCGGGGTCGTCACGTAGACGACCTCGCTGGCGATCGGCGCGAAGCCCGCGTAGAAGTGCTGCGACGACTTCACGACGATCAGCCGGTAGCTGCTGCAGTCCAGGCCGAGCTTCTCGAACGCGTCGGGGTCCAGCAGCTGGGTGCGGCGGGTGTTCAGCACGATGTCGATGCCGGCGTCGGACTTCAGCCAGGCCAGGCTGCCCGTGGCCGCCTTCACGCCTTCGCCGAAGCTCTGGCTGCAGTCGTGCGCGATCCGCGCCACGGTCACCTTCAGGTCGACCGGCGCGCCGCTGATGGGGCCGGACTTGCCGCCGATGCGCAGCATCAGCGTGGCGCCCTCGCCGGCTTCCTGCGCGATCGCGAAGGCCATCGGGTCCCACAGCAGCCCGATCAACACCGGATGCGTGCGCCCGACGCCGCGCGCAAGCAGCTCCTGCAGCACGAAGGTCGAGTCGCTGGGCGACCCGCCGCCGGCGTTGTCGGCGCTGTCGGCCGCCACGATCGGGCGCAGCGGGCCGCCCCCGGCATCGTGGCCGGCACCGGCACCGTGGCCGGCACTCGCACCGGCACCGGCGCCCGCACCCGCCGGCGACGCGAGCACGTGGTCGGCCAGCTCGCCGGGCGTGAGCATCCGGGTGCGGGTCTGCTCGCGGATCGCGAACAGCGCCTGGCCGAGCTCGCGGGCCAGCCGCGCCGCCGCATCGCGATCGCCGTCGGCCACCACCAGCGTGCGCACGCCGACGTCGGCCACGTCGGCCCACGGAAAGCCGTGCGCCAGCGACACCGACAGGATTCCGTCCCGGCCTTCCAGCGACCGCATCCGCGCGACGAAGCCCTTCATCGGCTCGATCGGCGTGCGGAACATGCCGACCATCCGGCAGTCGAACATCGCCATCACCGGCTTCACGCGGCCCGCGGCCGCGTCGGCGGCGATCGTGAAGATTTCCTCGGCGCGCTGTGCCGAATCGACGTGCGGGTATTCCTTGAAGGTCACCAGCAGGTCGGCCGCGTCGAGCATCGCCTGGGTCAGGTGGCAGTGCAGGTCCAGCTCCCCACCAACGACCGCGCGCGGCCCCGCGATCTCGCGGATGCGCCGCAGCAGGTCGCCCTCGCAGTCGTCGTACCCGTCGGCGACCATCGCGCCGTGCATGCTGACCAGCACGACGTCGACCGGCATCGCCGCGCGCAGGCCCTCGAGCAGTTCGTCGCGGTAGCCCTCGTAAACCGAGCGGACCGTGATCCCCGAAGGCTCGGCGAACGCGAACAGCCCCTCGCGCACGTCCCAGCCGAGCTGCTCGGCCCGCGCGCGCCACACGTGCAGCGGCGCCGAGAACAGGTTGGGCACGTGGCGCGTGGCGTCGCCGCGGAACACCCCGCGGTCCTCGAAGGTCCGCCGGCCGGTCGGGAACGGCACGAAGGTGTTGGTCTCGGTACCCAGGCAGGCGATGTACAGGCGCGTCATGGCGGACTCGGGCGGTGGCGCGTTGCGCTCAGGCGCGCGCGGCGTCCTTGATCATGTCGGCGGCCTTCTCGGCGATCATGATCACCGGGGCGTTGGTGTTGCCCCCGACCACGCGCGGCATGATCGAGGCGTCGACCACCCGCAGGCCGTCGACGCCGTGCACCCGCAGCTGCGCGTCCACGACGTCCATCGGCCCGTTGCCCATCCGGCACGACCCGACCGGGTGGTAGATGGTGTCGGCCTTGTCGCGGATGAACTGCTCGATCTGCGTGTCGCTGATCGCGCCCGCGGAGACGGCCAGCTCGCGCCCGCCATGGCCGGCCAGCGCGGGCTGGCTGAGGATCGTTCGCATCAGCTTGAAGCCGCGCACCATGCGGTCCATGTCGTCGCGCTCGGCCAGGAAGTTCGGGTCGATCAGCGGCGCGGCCGACGGGTCGGCGCCGGCCAGCTTGACCGAGCCGCGGCTGAGCGGGCGCAGCAGGCACACGTGGCACGAGTAGCCGTGGCCGAAGGTCGTCTTGCGGCCGTGGTCGACCAGCTTGCCCACCACGAAGTGCAGCTGCAGGTCCGGGATCGGCTCCCCGGGCTGGCTGCGGATGAATCCGCCCGCCTCGGCGAAGTTGGTCGTCAGCATGCCGGACCGGCGATCCCGCCACTCGAAGATGCCCTTGACCGCGCGCACCAGGCCGGCCGGCGACAACCCGAACAGGTCCTTCAGGTGCGGCGCGTCGACGACCTGCACCACGTCGACGTGGTCGTGCAGGTTCGCGCCGACCCCGGGCAGGTCGTGCACGACCGGGATCACGTGCTGCTGCAGGTGCGCGCCGGGACCGATGCCCGAGAGCATCAGCAGCTGCGGCGACTGGAACGCGCCGGCGCTGACGATCACCTCGCGCGACGCGGCCAGCCGCTTGACCTCGCCGCCCTGGCGGTACTCGACGCCGACCGCGCGCTTGCCGTCCATCACGATGCGCGCCGCGTGCGCGTCGGTGACGACCTGCAGGTTCGTCCGCCCGCGGTTGGGCGTCAGGTAGCCCTTGGCGGCGCTCCATCGCTCGCCGTTCTTGTGGGTGACCTGGTACATGCCGACCCCGTCCTGCACCGCACCGTTGAAGTCGTCGTTGCGCGGCCAGCCGGCCTGCACGCCCGCGTCGACGAACACCGGCCCGAAGCGGTTGGGGCTGCGCAGGTCCATCACGTTCAGCGGGCCCCCGGTGCCGTGGAACGCGTCGGCGCCGCGCTCGTTGTGCTCGGCGCGCTTGAAGTACGGCAGCACGTCGTCGAACCCCCAGCCCGGGTTGCCCTGCGCGGCCCAGTGGTCGTAGTCGTCGCGGTGGCCGCGGATGTAGATCATCGCGTTGATCGAGCTCGAGCCGCCCAGCACCTTGCCGCGCGGCTGGTAGCCGCGGCGCCCGTTCAGGCCTGGCTGCGCGACCGTCTGCAGCGTCCAGTTCGCCTGGCCGTTCTTGGCCAGCAGCGCCAGCCCCGCCGGACAGTGGATCAGCACGCTGCGATCGGGCGGCCCTGCCTCGAGCAGCGCGACCTTGACGCCGGGATCCTCGCTGAGCCGGGCGGCCAGCACGCTGCCCGCCGATCCGGCGCCGATGATGATGTAGTCGACCATTTTCGCTCCCCCCGTCCTGTGGTATCCGCCGGCCGCGCAGCCTACACCAGGCACCTGCCCGGCGTGCGCCGCGTCGACCGCGCCCCACGCACGACGCATGACGCATGACGCAAGCGGCACCGGGCGAAGGGTGTTGCGCCGGCCGCATGGGTGACGGCGCCGGCGAATCCCGCTACGATACCTCACCCCACACCGGACACGGCGCCTCCCGCGCCGGCCATCGAGGAGACAGGACCATGCTCAGATCCATCGCGGCTGCCGTATCGTTTGCGGCCGGCGCCCTGCTTGCGGGCGGGGCGCTCGCCCAGGGCAAGGAGATCAAGATCGGCGTGATCTACGACCTGACCGGCCCGTTCGCGGCCGGCGGCTCCAACGCCAGCTACCTCGGCACCAAGTACGCAATCGACATGATCAACGAGAAGGGCGGCGTCGAGGGCTACCGGATCAAGCCGATCTACGTCGACGCGCAGAGCAAGGCCGACGTGGCGATCAACGAGGCCGAGCGCCTGCTGAACCAGGAAAAGGTCGACCTGATCATGGGTGTGTTCTCGTCGGCGCACTGCGTGCCGATGGCGCAGAAGGTCGACCAGGCCAAGCGCTTCATGTGGGCCAATGTCTGCGTGGCCTCCGCGGTGCTCAAGGACAAGAACCTGAAGTACGTGTTCCGGGCGCAGGTGCACTCCGACCAGTTCGGTGAGGCCTCGTGCGCATTCCTGAACGAGCAGGCCAAGGCCAGGCTCGGCAAGGATCCCAAGGACCTGAAGGTCGCGGTCATCTACGAGGACGGCCCCTACGGCGCCGGCGTCGCTTCGGGCAACGAGAGCGCCTGCAAGGGCTTCGGCATGCAAGTGGTGCTCAAGGAAGGCTACGCGGCGACCGCGCCCGACCTGTCGCCGCTGGTGACCAAGCTCAAGCGCGCGCGCCCGGACGTGATCCTGCACACCGGCTACAACCCGGACATCACGCTGTTCCTGCGCCAGTCGAAGGAGCAGGGGCTGAAGTGGTCGGCGCTGATCGGCCACGGCGCCGGCTACGGCCAGTTCGACAAGCTCTATGCGACCTTCAAGGACGACGCCAACCTGATCTACAACGTCGACCCGGTCGCCGCCCAACTGCTCGACGCGAAGACGCTGGCGCCGGGCATCGGCGACCTGACCAAGGAGATGGTCAAGCGCTACAAGGCCGACGTCAAGGGCGACGAGGTGCCGCCGCACCTGTCGATGGGCTTCAACCAGTCGTGGATCTTTTTCTCCGACGTGCTGCCGCGCGCGATCAAGAAGTACGGCGGCATCGATCCCGAGGCGCTGCGCAAGGCGTCGCTCGACACCGACATCCCGGTGGGCGGCACGATCCAGGGTTACGGCGTCAAGTTTTTCCCGCCCGGCCAGCCGATGGCGGGCCAGAACGAGCGGTCTTCGCCGGTGGTCATGCAATACAGCGGCAACGACACCTTCATCGTCTGGCCGTCCGCAATCAAGACCAAGGATGCGGTGCTGCCGCTGCCCAAGGGCCACGCCTTCGCGAACTGAGCCCCCGGGCCCCTGACCCCGTCGAGCCCGCGCACGCGGTCCGAGCCTTGCTGCGCGTCCAGGGACTGACGAAGCGCTTCGGCGGCTTCACCGCCGTCGACGCGATCTCGTTCGAGCTGCGCCAGGGCGAGATCCTGGGGCTGATCGGTCCCAACGGCTCGGGCAAGAGCACGACCTTCAACGTGATCGCGGGGCTGTACCCGCCCTCGGGCGGCTCGATCGACTTCATGGGCCGCGAGATCGGCGGCCTGCCGCCGAACCGGATCTGCAAGCTCGGGCTGGCCCGCACGTTCCAGATCCCGCGGCCGTTCCGCAAGCTGTCGATCCTGGAAAACGCGACGCTGGCGGCGTTCTACGGTGCGCCCGATCCGGTGACGCGCATCGAGGCCGAACGCCGCGCGCACGATGCGCTCGAGCTGATCGGCTTGCCGCGCGACCCCGCGGCGCGCGTCGACGGGCTGGGTGCGGCCGGCCTGAAGAAGCTCGAGATGGCGCGCGCGCTGGCCACGCAGCCGAAGCTGCTGCTGGCCGACGAGAGCCTGGGCGGGCTCGACGAGACCGAGATGGAGCAGGCCGCGCAGATGCTCAAACGCATCCGCGACGAGCGCGGCGTGACCATCATCTGGGTCGAGCACATCATGGGCGTGCTGATGAAGGTGATCGACCGCTGCCTGGTGCTGGACCACGGCGAGCTGATCGCCGAAGGCAGCCCGGCGGCCGTCACGCAGGATGCGAAGGTGATCGAGGTCTACCTGGGCACCGACGCCGAGCAGGTGCAGCGCCAGGTGGCGGCGCGCGACGCGGGCGGGGCGGGCTGATGCTGCGCGTGGCGGGTGTCAGCGCGGGCTACGGCAGCTTCCAGGCGCTGTTCGACGTGTCGCTCGAGGTCAACGCCGGCGAGGCGGTGGCGGTGATCGGCCCGAACGGTGCGGGCAAGACGACGCTGCTGCGGGTGATCTCGCGGCTGATCGAGCCGCGCAGCGGCGACCTGCAGATGGAAGGCCGTCGCTACAACGACGCGGCCGCGCACGAGGTGATCGGGCTGGGCATCGCGCAGGTGCCCGAAGGCCGGCGCCTGTTCCCGCGGCTGACGGTCGAGGACAACCTGCGCATGGGCGCGTTCACGCCGGCCGCGCGCGCGCAGTTCGGGCAGCGGCTCGAGTTCGTCTACGACCTGTTCCCCAAGATGAAGGAGCGCCGCGGCCAGCTGGCCGGCACGATGTCGGGCGGCGAGCAGCAGATGTGCGCGATCGGGCGCGCGCTGATGAGCGGCCCCAAGCTGCTGCTGCTCGACGAGCCGTCGGCCGGCCTGGCGCCGGTCATCGTCCAGTCGATCTTCGCGCTGATGAAGCGGATCCGCGCGCAGGGCTTCACGGTGCTGATCGTCGAGCAGAACATCCAGCAGGTGCTGAAGGTCGTCGACCGTGCCTACCTGCTCGAGACCGGGCGCATCCGCCAGAGCGGGCCGGCCGCCGAACTGCTGGCCAGCGACGAGATCCGTCGCGCCTACCTGGGGGTCTGATGGACCAGATCTTCGACGTGTTCCTGCTCGAGGCCGTGCTCAACGGGATCCTGCTGGGCGGGCTGCTGGCGCTGCTGGCGCTGGGGCTGAACCTGATCTTCGGCGTCATCGACGTGGTCTGGATCTGCTACGCCGAGCTGATCATGGTCGGCATGTACATGATCTGGTGGATGCACTCGAGCCTGGGCCTGCCGCTGGCGCTGGCCTTCGTGCTGTCGATCGCCTTCGTCGCGGCGCTGGGCGCGGCGATGCACCACTTCATCGTGCGCCCGGTGCTGACCGCCGAGCCGATCAACCAGCTGCTGGTGACGGGCGGCGTGCTGTTCTTCCTGCAGGCGGCGGCCACCGTCGTGTTCGGCGTGGAATTCCGCAACATCGGCGTGCGCCTGCCGGGCATCAGCATCGGCGATATGAACCTGTCGCTGGCGCGGCTGATCGCATTCGCGGTGGCGATCGCCGCGATCGCCGCGACCTACCTGTTCCTGACCCGCACCTACGTGGGCACGGCAATCCGCGCGATCAGCCAGGACCGCGCGATCATGCCGCTGATGGGCGTGAACCCGTCGCGCATCTACCTGGTCACCTCGGCGCTGGGCGGCGCGCTGGCCGGGCTGGCGGGGTGCCTGCTGGTGCTGCAGTACGACATCCACCCGGCGATCGGCCTGTCGTTCGGACCGATCACGTTCCTGATCTGCGTGATGGGGGGGCTGGGCAACCTGATCGGCGGCTTCCTGGCCGCGTTCGTGTTCGCGCAGTTCATCTCGGTCGGCGGCTTCATGCTGCAGCTCGAATGGGGCTACGTGCTCGCATTCCTGTTCTTCATCGGCGTGATGTTCTGGAAGCCCGAGGGGCTGTTCGCGAGGCGCCGGTAGCGACCGGGCGATGAGGAGCCGCGCGACATGGTGAAGAACGTCGGCTGGGCCGTGCTGGCGGCACTGGTGGTGGCGCCCTGGCTGGGCGTCGGCGCCTACCCGCTGCACCTGATGATCATGGCGCTGCTGTGGGGCTACATCTACACCAGCTGGTCGATCATGGGCCGCCTGGGCATGGTCAGCTTCGGCCACGGCGCGTTCCTGGGCATCGGCGCCTATGGCGTCGTGCTGCTGTGGAACACGCTGGGCTGGTCGCCCTGGATCGGCGCCATCGTCGCGGTGGCGGTGACGCTGGTGGTGGCCACGCTGATCGGCTGGCCGTGCTTCCGGTTCAAGATCGTCGGCCACTACTTCGCGCTGGTGACGCTGGCGCTGTCCGAGGTCGCGCGACTGCTCATCGTGGCGCTGCGCGACACCACCGGCGGCTCGCTGGGCATCACCCCGAAGTCGGCGCTGACCGGCGACGCGACCGGCTCGCTGGCGGCGCTGCAGTTCTCCAACAAGCTGGTCTGGTTCTACATCGTGCTGGGCTGCTGGCTGGCTGCCCTCTACGTGTGGCATCGGGTCGACCGCAGCATGAGCCGGCTCGCGCTCGAGGCGATCAGCGAGGAGGAGGACGCCGCGGCCTCGGTCGGCATCGACGTGTCGCGCACCAAGCTCAAGGTCACGCTGCTGTCGGCGGCGATGACCTGCATCGGCGGCGTGCTGTACGCGCAGTACCAGCTGTACGTGAACCCCGAGACCGTCTCCGGGATCGGCATCTCGCTGCAGATGGTGTTCGGCGTGATCGCGGGCGGGCTGTTCGTGATGCTGGGCCCGACCGTCGGCGCGGTGCTGCTGCTGGTGCTGTCCGAGACGCTGCGCGTGCTGGTCGGCAACCAGGTCCACGGCCTGGACCTGCTGATCTACGGCGCGCTGCTGATCTTCTTCATCATCTACATGCCGCGCGGCATCCTCGGCGAGGTGCTGCACCGGCTGCGGCGCTGAGCCGGCAGCGGGTGCGCGGCCCGCGCCCGGCCTGCATGGCCTGCACGACCTGCATCGACTGCACGGCCTGCACGGCCTGCACGGACTGCACGACAGCCCCGCGCACCATCAGCGGCGCGGACGCGGCCGGTCTTCCCAGATCATCGGCTGGCCGGGCGCCCCGCCGAGCAGCTCGATCGGGTCGTGGTTGGCGATGTGCCCGTACTGTCCCTGCCAGACCGAGTAGCCGCACAGTTCCTGCAGGCGCCGGGGCATGCGCGCGACCGCCTCGCGCGGCACGCCCAGCTGCTGGTTTTCCTGCTGGCGCATCCAGCCCACGCAGTAGTAGCAGGCGATCGCCCAACGCCGCTGGGCGGTGTGGTTGGCGCCGCCGCCGTGCCACAGCGCGCTGTCGAACAGCAGGATGCTGCCGGCCTTCATCTCGGCGGCGACGGTGTCGTAGTCGCCGCCGTATTTCGGCGCTGCGTCGAACCGGTGACTGCCCGGCACGATCCGGGTCGCGCCGTTGGCCTCGGTGAAGTCCGACAGCGCCCAGACGGCGTTCAGCGCGATCGGCGCGTGCGGCCGCGGCAGCGGGATGCGCTGGGTGTCCTCGTGGATCGGCTGCGCCTCCTGGCCGGGCGCCAGCGTGATCGCCGACAGCGACGACAGCAGCAGTTCGGGGTCCAGCACCCGCTCGGCGATCGCCAGCACGCGCGGGTGCAGCGGCACCGCCCAGAACGCTTCGTCCAGCGCCAGCAGGTTGTAGATCCGCACGGTGCGGGTGCCCTCGAAGCGCGTGCGCGCGAAGCCGTGCCCGCGTTCGGTCTCCAGGCGCGCCAGTGCGTCCTTCAGCGCGGCGACCGTGTCGGACGGAATCGCGTCGGCGAGCACGCAGTAGCCGTTCGCAGCGATCGCGGCCGTGCAGCGGTCCACCTGTTCGTCGGTGGCCGTCATCGCGTGAGCCGCATCGTCGCCGTCGGTCGGGCCGCCGTGCCCCGGCGCTCAGCGCGCAAGCACGCGCTCGACGGCCACCGCGCGGACGTCCATCTCGAACTCGAGCTCGACGATCGGCGGCCGGCAGACCTGCCAGGTCAGCCCGATGCGCGTCAGCCCCGTGCGCGCGAAGTGCGGCGCCAGGCTCGCGTGGAAGTCGTGCACCGTGTACACGTGGCATGCGGTCAGCGACGCCCAGTCGGCACCCAGCCCGCGCGTGCGATCCTGCATCGTGGCCAGCACGTAGCCGGCCTTGGCATCGAGCCCGAGTGCCGAAACGTCGCCCCGGGCCACGATGTCCTGCGGAAACCGGCCACCCTCGGGCCACTCGCCGGAACCCGCCACCACGAAGCCGGCGGGCGCCGCGGGCTCGCTGCGCTCGACGGTGTAGCTGAACGCGAAGAACGACGGCTCGGCGGGCGCATCGAAGAGCGGACAGACGTTGCTGCGCGCAACCGGGTTCAGGCCGTTGCGAACGAGCCCCCACTGCGAGAGGACGTCGACGTAGCCGACGTTGAATGCGTGGAACCCGTCGAAGCTGAACGGCTGCGGCGACCGCAGCTCGGCGGCGGCCAGCGCGGTCGGCGGCCGGCCCAGCGATCGCAGGTGCGCGGCGATCGCCGCGAAGCCTTCGGCCATCGGCAGCGGCTGCGCAAAACGCGCCCGCTGCAGCGCGAAGCCGGGCTGCGCGATCACGCCCGCCGAATACGGAAAGCCGCCTTCGAGGAACGCGTAACCGCCGGGTGCGAATTGATGTAAGGTTGGCACGATGAAGCAGTATGGCATGGCCGTGATCGGATTGGGCGTGGTCGGTCGCCGCATGCTCGAGCAGGCCGGCCGGCACCGCGGCTTCCGGGTCGTGGCCGCCTTCGACAACGCGTCGGCGGCCCGCAGCGAGGCGGCCGCGTCGTTCCCCGGACTGCCGGTCGTGGCCCGCGCACGCGACGCGATCGAGCGGCTCGACGTCGACGTGGTGTACGTCGCGGTGCCGCCGCTGGCGCACGCCGAATACGTGCGCGCCGCGCACGCGGCGGGCAAGGCGGTGTTCTGCGAGAAGCCGCTGGGCATCGACCTGGCCGAAGGCGCGGCGCTGGTCGAGCTGGCGTCGGGTGGCGCTGCTGCGGGCGGCGTCGCGCCCCGCTCCCGCCACGCGGTCAATTTCGTGTTCGCGTCGTCGGCGGCGGTCGAGACGCTGCGCAAGGTCGTCACCACCCGGGCCTTCGGCCTGCGCGCGGTCGAGATCGAGATGCGATTCTTCGAGTGGCCGCGCGCGTGGCAGGCGGGCGCGACCTGGCTGCGGCGCGCCGACCAGGGCGGCTTCACGCGCGAGGTGCTGTCGCACTACGTGTACCTGCTGTTGCGGGTGTTCGGCGACGCGACGCTGCTGGGCGCGTGCACGCAGCGCCCGTCCGCCGGTGCCGCCGAGACGGCCAGCGTCGCGACGCTGCGTTGCGCCGGCGTGCCGGTGGCGATGCAGGGCTCGGTGGGCGGACAGCCCCCGGACGTCGTCGAGGCACGGTTCGTCGGCGCGTCGCGCGAGCTGCGGCTGCGCAACTGGTACGAGCTGGTGGAGCACGTTGCCGAGGCGCCCGGTGGACGGCCCGTGGCCGGCCTGCCCGAGGACCCGCGCGGCGCCAGCTACCAGGCGCAGCTCACCCAGCTGCATGCAATGGTCGCGGGCAAGG
>CAYGZN010000018.1:0-16594 GCA_964354355.1 uncultured Burkholderiaceae bacterium
GGCCAGCAGCGCGTCCGAGGGCACCAGCAGCACCAGGTTGTCCAGCCACGCCGCGGCGCCGCGCAACCCGCGACGCCGCCACGGCAGGCCCTTGTCGAGCCAGCCCGGCGTCAGGTGCGGCGTGAAGTGCGGGTACAGCACCAGCCCGTCGAGCCCGCGCCAGTCGAGGAACAGGTGATAGTCGATCAACCCGCCGTCCCAGTACGTGCCCGGCGGCGCTCCGGCGGGGTTGCGCACCGGGTCGGCCAGCAGCGGGATCGTGCCCGACGCCAGCAGCGCGTCGCGCGCGTTGCCCGCGTCGATGCGCACGTGTTGGGTGTCGAACCCGTCGGCCGGCCACGGCGCGCGCGGGGCGGCCAGGGGCTGCGCTGCCGGCAAGTCGCCCACTGCGGCCGGCGCCGGGTCGCGCGGTCCGAGTTCGAACACGGTGCGCTGCAGGTGCGCGCCGAGCCGCCTGCGCGACACCAGGTTGGCCGCAGCGGTTCGCGCGAAAGCGAGCCGGCCCGTGCGGGCGGCGATCGGGCCGCGCGCGCGCGCGGTGATCACCGCCAGCGAATGAGCGGGATCGGCGGCCGCGACGAAGCGATGCGCGTCACCCAGCACGTGCTCGACGATTCGTGCGCAGACCTGGGCCACGTGGGCCGGGCCGGGCCGCAGCGGATACCGCTGGAACTCCAGATACGCCTCGCCGAGGCGGCGGATCGCGGCGATTCGCTCGGGGTGCACGGCGGCGGCCATTCGCCACGCGCCGATCGACGCGCCCGCCAGCAGGCGGGGCCGCGGCGCACGCGGCAGCCACGCGCCGAACAGGTGCTCATCCAGCGGCAGGAAGACCAGGCCCTTCGGACCGCCGGCCGCACCCGCGAGCGCCGCGACGTCGGCCGCCGCCAGCCCTTCGCGCTCGATCCGCGCGCGCGCCCGCGGCCCGGCCAGGATCCGCAGGCTGCGATGTGGCGCAGGCCGATGCGCGGGCCTCACCGGGGACCGGTGTGCAGCTTCTGCCCGGCGCGCTCGGGCTGGCCCGCCACCATCAGCGGCACGATTTCCAGCGCAACCGGCAGGCGCTCCTCGATCGCCTGGTGCTCGGCGCGCGACGGCCGCTCGAGCACGAAGTCGACGACCTCGCGACCCGGGTACAGATCGCGCGGGTGGCCGATGCCGATCCGCAGCCGCCAGTAGTCGGGGCCGCCGAGGGCCGCGCTCAGGTCCTTGATGCCGTTGTGGCCGCCGCTGCCGCCGCCCTTCTTCAGGCGGATCGTGCCCGGCGGCAGGTCGAGTTCGTCGTAGGCGACCAGGACCTCCGGGGGCGCGATGCGGTAGAAGCGCGCCATGGCCGAGACCGACTGGCCGGACCGGTTCATGTAGGTCTGCGGCTTGAGCAGCCACACGTCGGTGCCCCCGATCGGCACGCGCGCGACCTCGCCGAAGAAGCGCGCTTCGCGCCTGAAGCGCCCCCCGTGGATTCGCGCGAGTTCGTCGACGAATCGGAACCCCGCATTGTGGCGGTCGGCCTCGTGTTCGGCGCCGGGGTTGCCCAGCCCGACGATCAGTCGGATCGCGCTCATCGGCTCGTCGTCACCCGTTCAGGAAAAGGCCCGCGTGGCCGCGGGGTCGGTCCCCGGGGCCACGCGGGCTGCCGTGCGGCACGATCGGACGAGACTACTTCTTCTCGTCCTTCTTGGCCGTGCTCGCCGGCGCGGCGGCCGGAGCCGCGGGCGCCGCGGTCGGCTCCTCGACCTCGCCGCCCTTGACGGTTGCGACCACCAGCACCGGGTTCTCCTTGCCGTGCAGGGCCGAGGCCACGCCCGGCGGGAACTTCACGTCGGACAGGTGCAGCGGGTGGCCGGTGGTCAGCTCCGACAGGTCGACCTCGATGAACTCGGGCAGGTCGGCCGGCAGGCAGGTGACCTCGATCTCGGTCAGCACGTGGCTGACGATCGCGCTCGAGACCTTGACCGCCGGCGAGTTCTCCTGGTTCACGTAGTGCAGCGGCACCTTGACGTGGATCTTCTGGTCCTTCGCGACGCGCTGGAAGTCGATGTGCATGACCTGCGGCCGGTACGCGTGCCACTGCACGTCGCGCAGCAGCACCGGCTCGGCCTTGCCGTCGAGATCGAGATCCAGGATCGACGAATGGAACGCCTCGACCCGCAGCGAGTGGTACAGCGGGTTGTGGTCGAGTTCGATCGGGGTGGCTTCGTTCTTGCCCCCGTAGACGATGCCGGGCACCTTGCCCGTGCGGCGCAGGCGGCGGCTCGCTCCCGTACCCTGCGTGGAACGCAATGTGGCGACGACTTTCATCGTGGCTCCTTTCAAAAGACCCGGCCTCCGCGACCAGAGCGCCCGGGCGACACAAACCCCGGCCGCGAGGCCGGGGGACCTTGAACCGTATCGAACCGACTGCTGCGCCGTCTCCTAGTCGTCCGAGAACAGCGACGACACCGAGTCGGCGCGGTTGATGCGCAGGACCGTCTCGCCCAGCAGCTGCGCGCAGCTGAGCACGCGGATCTTGCGACAGGCGAGCCCCTCGGTCGACAGCGGGATCGAGTCGGTGACCACCAGCTCATCGAGCGCCGAATTCGCGACGCGCTCGACCGCGTTGCCCGACAGCACCGGGTGCGTGCAGTACGCCAGCACGCGGGTGGCGCCGTGCTCCTTGAGCGCGTCGGCGGCCTTGGTCAGCGTGCCGGCGGTGTCGACCATGTCGTCCATGATCACGCAGGTGCGCTCGGCCACTTCGCCGATGATGTTCATCACCTCGGACACGTTGGCCTTGGGCCGCCGCTTGTCGATGATCGCCAGGTCGCAGTCCAGCCGCTTGGCCAGCGCGCGCGCGCGCACCACGCCACCGACGTCGGGCGACACGACGATCGTGTGCGACAGGCGCAGCTTGGCGACGTCGGCCAACAGGATCGGTGCGGCGTAGATGTTGTCGACCGGGATGTCGAAGAAGCCCTGGATCTGGTCGGCGTGCAGGTCCATCGTCAGCACCCGGTCGACGCCGGCGATCTGCAGCATGTTGGCCACGACCTTGGCGCTGATCGCCACGCGCGACGAGCGCACGCGCCGATCCTGGCGGGCGTAGCCGAAGTAGGGCAGCGCCGCAGTGATGCGCCCGGCCGACGCGCGCTTGAGCGCGTCGATCATCAGCATCAGCTCCATCAGGTTGTCGTTGGTCGGCGCGCAGGTGGACTGCAGCACGAACACGTCCTTGCCGCGCACGTTCTCCAGCAGCTCGACCATCACCTCGCCGTCGGAGAAGCGGCTGACGGTCGCCTTGCCGAGCTGGATGCCGAGGTAAGCGGCGACCGCACCGGCCAGTTGCGGATTCGCATTGCCGGTGAACACCATCAGGCCTTCCGGCCGCAGAGAGTCGGTGGAGCTACGGACGGCGCGCTGCATGCTCGACGATCAGAAGGGTTGGCTGGGGAGGAAGGATTCGAACCCTCGAATGCCGGAATCAAAATCCGGTGCCTTAACCAACTTGGCGACTCCCCAACGGGTGCCGGAGCAGGCCGCGACACACACGAACCACCCCGACCTCGCGGCGCCGGACAGCCCCCGCGATGCCTTGGGCGAGCACATCGTCGGGGGCGGGGCAGAAGACACACGCGCCGGACCCTGTCATGCGGGCCAGCGCGGGGTCGAGCCCCGCCGTGCGGGCCGCATCCTTCAGCACCGACAAGGCCGTCGCTACCTGCGGATACCGCCCGATGACAACCGGTTCGAGGTCATTTCTGCCCAGATAGACCCGGCCGCCACGCGAAAGACCCGAGATTCTGAGTGGTTTCGTATCGCGTGTCAATTCAGCGGCGGCGAACACCGCGCCGGTCGGCACGGCCACCGGCGGGGCCACGACGACGAACACGCCGGCGGGTAACGACAGGGGCCGCAGCGCCTCGCCGACCCCGCGGGCGTAGGCGGTCCGCCCGTACAGGAAGAAGGGCACGTCGGCGCCCAGCTGCAGGCCCAGCGCCGCCAGCCGCTCGCGCGGCCAGTCCAGCGCCCACAGGCGGTTCAGCGCAATCAGCACGGTGGCCGCGTCCGAGCTGCCGCCGCCCAGGCCGCCGCCCATCGGGATGCGCTTGTCCAGTTCGACCTCGACGCCCAGCCCCACGCCGGCGGCGTGCTGCAGCAGGTGCGCCGCGCGTACGGTCAGGTCCTCCCCGGCGGGCACGCCCGGCACGTCGTTGACCCGCACGATTCGCCCGTCGTCGCGCCGGCGCAGGTGGATCACGTCCTGCAGGTCGATCAGCTGGAAGACCGTCTCGAGCACGTGGTAGCCGTCGGGCCGCCGGCCGGTGACGTGCAGGAACAGGTTGAGCTTGGCCGGCGCCGGCGCGTGGCGGATCTCGGTGATCATCGGTCGAGCACCAGCACCACGCTCAACCGGCCCTGCGGCTGCTCGCGCAACAGCACCCAGCGGCGCGGCTCGATGCCGATCCGCCAGCCGCTGTCGAGCGCGGCGACGACCGTGCCCGCCGCGTTGCGCTCGAGGACGCGCTCGAACCGCTGGTCCAGCCAGTCGGGCAGTCGATCGAGCGGCAGCGGATAGCCGAGCGTGGTCTCGAGCAGTCCCTCCAACGTGGCGGCCCGCGCCCGGCGCCCGTCGGCAAGCTCCAGCGCTGCGCTGCCGTCGGCCTCCTGGCGGGCGATCGCAATCGTCTGGCCGAACGGCGAATACAGCCGCAGCGCCAGCGCGGGGCGCGGGCCGCCGGCCGGAATTGCGCTCAGTTCGAAGCGGCCGCTGGCCGCGTCGGGCCGGACCTCGGTGCCCGAGCGTTCCACCGACACCGCGAACCGGCCCGCCCACTCGCGCGTGCCGCCCGGCACGGGCGCCACGCCCGAGGCGGCCTGGGCGGGCGCTGTCACGGGGGCCGGCGCGGTGGTGGCGCAGCCGGCGAGCGCGATCGCGGCCGCCACGACCGCGGACACACGCGCGAGCGCCGGCCCGCGATCGCGGCGGCCGGTCACGGTCGGGTCACAACGCGACGTTCAGGCGGGCGAGGGTCTCGCGCAGCGTCGTGTTGTCCGGCTCCTTGCCCCGCGCCTCGCGCCAGTACTTCTTGGCTTCCTCGACATTGCCCAGCGCCCACAGGACCTCCCCGAGGTGGGCCGCGATGTCGGCCTCGGGACGCAGCGCATAGGCCTTGCGAAGGTAGGTGAGCGCCCCCGCGTAGTCCTTCTGGCGGAACAGCACCCAGCCCATGCTGTCGAGGATGTGCGCGTCGTCGGGCGCCAGCGTCAGCGCCTTCTCGATCAGCGTGCGCGCCTCGTCCAGGCGGATGCTGCGATCGGCAAACGTGTAGCCCAGCGCGTTGTACGCGTGCGCCGAATCGGGCCGCAGCTCGATGAGCGTGCGCAGGCTCGACTCCATGACCGCGACGCGGTCCAGGCGTTCGGCGGCCATCGCGTGGTCGTACAGCAGCTCGGGGTTGCCCGGATAGCGCTCCAGACCCTGCGCCAGCACGTCGAACGACTCCTGGTTGCGCTTGGCCTCGCGCAGCAGCTGCGACTCGGCCGACAGCAGCTGCACGCTCTCGCGCGTGCTCGTGGTCGGCGTGTTCTGCAGGAGTTCGCGCGCCGCATCGACGCGACCCGACTTGCCCATCAGCAGCGCGCGCCGCGCCACGGCCGGGATGTACTCGTCGCCCGGGGGCACCTTGGACAGCCAGTCGAGCGCCTCGTCGGTCCGGTTGCCCTCCTCGGCGATCTGCGCGAGGAACAGGTAGGCGATGCCGTTGTCGCGCGGCACCGAGCGCGGCAGCTCCACGTAGCGGCGCAGGTACTTCTCGGCATCGGCCGGCTGCTTGTTCTGGTGGGCGATCTGCGCCAGCGAGAACAGCACCGCGGGGCTGTTGGGGCTCTGCGCCAGCGACCGCTCGAACTGCTCGCGGGCGCGGTCGGTCTGGCCGTCGCCCAGCAGCAGCCGGGCGTAGGTGTAGCGGGCCTCGAGCGACATCGGCACGCGCTGCAGGTACCGCTCGAGCAGCTCGAGCGCCGACTTCGTGCCGTCGGGCAGGCGCTGCGTGTAGCGTGCGGCGGCCACGACGGCGTCCTCGCTGTCGGGCTGCAGCCGCATCGCCTCGCGCGCCTCGGACGACGCAGCCGCAAAATCCTCGGCCGACGCTGCAACCGATGCCCGCGCCAGCCGAGTCGACGCGACGCCGAGGTCGGGCGCCGACACGCGCTGCATCAGGGCCCACGCAGCCGCGCGGTCCGGCACCCGCTGCAGCGCGCGCTGCAGCTGCGCGTACGCGGCGGGCAGCGTCCCGTCGGTCCGCGCGCCGGCCAGCCGGGCCGCCAGCAGCGGCTCGACGTCCTTCAGTCGGCCGGCGCTCAGCCACAGGGTCTCCTGCATCTGGGCCGCCGACTGCGACTTCGGCGCCAGCTCGTGCCACAGTTGAGTGGCCGCGAGCGCCTCGTCGAGGGCGCGCGCACCGATCGCGACTTCGGCCGCGCGCCGCGCGATGCGCGGGTCGCGGGTCGCCTTGGCGAGCGACATGTACGTCGCGTAGGCCGAGCCGTTGTCGCCGCGTTGGATTGCGATGTCCGCGGCAAGCAGCTGGTAGACGATCTGCGGCGTCAGTTCCACCGCCGGCAGTTCGCCGTCGTCGTCGCCGGACAGCGAATGCGGCAGCGCGCGAGGCGCGGTCGGTGCGCCGTTGGCCTGTGCGGACCGTCCGGCAGGCGGGCGAGCCGGCAGCGGCGACGCGCCCGAGCCGGGTGGCGGGGCCGCGACCGGGCCCTGCGCCGGCGGGGTTCCGGTGGCGGCCGGTGTCGCACCGTCGGCCTGCGGTGTCGCGCAGCCCGACAGGCCGAGCATGGCGGCAAGCGCCGTCGCAGCGAGCGGAAAAGCAGGTTTCATCGGGGCATCTTAGGTTGAATTACACTGCCGGGCAACCGAAGACCCTGCCCGATCGCAGGCCGATTCCGGACTTATTCCTCGTTTGCCCCGATGCCGGAACTGCCGGAGGTCGAAGTCGTGCGCACCGGGCTGGCCGACACGGCCGCCGGTCGGCGCGTGCGCCGGATCGTGCAGCGCGCGCCGGCCCTGCGCTGGCCGATTCCGCCGGGACTGGACGCGCGGCTGGCGGGTCGCGTGCTGGTCGGGGTCGGACGCCGGGGCAAGTACCTGCTGCTCGCGTTCGACTCGGGCTGGCTGATCGTGCACCTGGGCATGTCGGGCTCGCTGCGCTGGGCCCGGGCGGGGCAAGCGCTGCGCGCCCACGATCACTTCGATATCGAGTTCGACACGGGCGTGCTGCGCCTGAACGACCCGCGCCGATTCGGTGCCGTGCTCTGGCACGACGCTGCGGCGGGGCCGCTGCACGCGCATGTGCTGCTGGCGTCGCTCGGTGTCGAGCCGCTGTCGCCGGACTTCGACGGCGACATGCTGTACGCGGCCACGCGCGGGCGTCGTGTGTCGATCAAGCAGTTGCTGCTGTCGGGCACGGTCGTGGTAGGGGTGGGCAACATCTACGCGTCGGAGAGCCTGTTCCGTGCCGGGATCCGTCCGACCACGCCCGCGCATCGGGTCGGCCTGCAGCGCTACCGGCGCCTGGCCGGCGCGATCCGCGACACGCTGCGCGCGGCGATCGCCGCCGGCGGCAGCACGCTGCGCGACTTCGTGGCGAGCGACGGCCAGACCGGCTACTTCCAGCTCGAGTGCAACGTGTACGACCGGGCCGGGCAGCCGTGCCGCGTCTGCGGCACGCCGGTGCGGGTGATGCGCCAGCAGCAGCGGGCCACCTACTGGTGCCCGACCTGCCAGCATTGACGATCGACGCGCCGGCGCTGCGTCGCCCTGCCGCGACCGTTCGTCGGCCGGCCGAGCCGCACGGCCATGAGCGCGCGACGTGCACGGACCCTGTGATACGCTCGGCCCGCACTATGTGGCCCGACCTGCGATGAGCGGCTTCACCGAGCGGATCCGCGCCTATGGCACTTGGCGGGCCGATCTCGCATCGGCCATCGGCCGCTACGGCCAGTGGCTGGCCGACGCCGAACTCACCGACCCGCAGCTGCAGGCGCGGCTGGGCCGCGTGCTGGACCGGTTGCGCGACGACCGGATGTCGATCGCCTTCGTTGCGGAGTTCTCGCGCGGCAAGTCCGAGCTCATCAACGCGATCTTCTTCGCCGACTACGGCCAGCGGATGCTGCCCTCGTCGGCCGGGCGCACCACCATGTGTCCGACCGAGCTGCTGTGGGACGCGGCGCAGCCGCCCGGGATCAGGCTGCTGCCCATCGAGACCCGGCTTCGCGATGCGTCGATGGCCGAGCTGCGGCTTGCGCCCGAGGAGTGGCGCTCGGTGCCGATCGACCCGTCGGACCCGGAGAGCCTGAAGCTCGCCTTCGAGTGCGTGCGCGAGACCAAGCGCGTGCCGGTCGAGGAGGCGATGCTGATGGGCCTGTACGACGAGACCGACGAGGACTCGCCGATCGCGCCCGACGCCGACGACATGATCGAAGTCTCGTGCTGGCGCCACGCGCTGGTGAACATCCCGCATCCGCTGCTCGAGATGGGCCTGGTCATCGTGGACACACCGGGCCTGAACGCGATCGGCGCGGAGCCCGAGCTGACGCTGAACCTGATCCCCAGCGCCCACGCCGTGCTGTTCGTGCTGGCCGCCGACACCGGCGTCACGCGCACCGACATCGACGTGTGGCGCAACCACGTGAGTCCGGCGCACCGGGCCGGCCGCTTCGTGGTGCTCAACAAGATCGACGGCCTGTGGGACGCGCTGAAGCATCCGGCCGAGATCGATCGTGAGATCGCCGGCCAGGTGGTCTCGGTGGCGCGCACGCTGCAGTTGCCGCCCGAGCGGATCTACCCGGTGTCGGCCCAGAAGGGCCTGGTCGGCAAGATCCAGCACGACGCCGCGCTGCTCGAGCGCAGCCGGCTGCCGCGGCTCGAGCACGCGCTGTCGCAGGAGATCGTGCCGCAGCAGCAGTCGATCGTGCGCGACCAGGTGCGCCGCGAGTTCGACGATGCCTACGCGGTCACCCACGGCGTGCTCGGCGCGCGCAAGCGCAACCTGGTCGAGCAGGTGTTCGAGCTCAACGGGCTTCGCGGCAAGAACAAGGCGGTGATCGAGCAGATGGCGCGCCGCATCCGGCTGGAGCGCAGCGAGTTCGAGAAGAGCCTGAGGAAGCTGCAGGCGCTGCGCACCGTCTTCGGCCGCCACTCGACGGCGATCTACCAGGCCGTCGGAGTCGACCAGCTCAAGCGGCACGTGCGGGGCGCTCGACAGGTCATGCGCGCCAGCCACTTCTCGGCGGGCCTGCGCGACGGGATGGACAGCCTGGTGAGCTCGGTGCGCACCGACTTCGAGGAGGTCGGGCGGCTGGTCGACGAGGTCCAGACGATGATGGTGGCGATGTACCAGACCTTCAATCGCGAGCACGGGCTGACGCTGGGCGCGCCGCTGATGTTCACGACCCGACGCTACCTCGCCGAGCTCGACCGCATCGCAGCGCTGCACCGCCAGCAGTTCGGCACGCTGAGCCTGATGACCACCGAGAAGTGGGCGTTGACCCGGCGCTTCTTCGAGTCGGTCGCGGCCCGGATGAAGGCCGTCTACGACCAGGCCAACCGCGAGCTGGAGACCTGGCTGCGGGCGGTGATCTCGCCGATCGAGAGTCAGGTGCGCGAGCACCAGCAGCAGCTGCGCCGCAGGCTGGACTCGGTGCAGCGCATCGTCGACGCCAGCGACACGCTCGAGGCGCGCATCGGCGAGCTCGAAGAGGGCAAGGCGCAGGTCGAGCAGCAGCTGGCGATCCTGCAGGAGCTGGGCAGCCAGGTCGCCATCGTGCTGGAGCGCCGCAGCCTGCCGGCCGAAGCGGCGGTCGAGGCCTGAGCGGGCCGCCGATACCGCAGCGCGCCGCCGGTGCCGGGGCCGCATCTGCGGGGCAAGCAGCGGGCCTGGCCGCCGACGTGATCCGCTGGCAGCGCCGGCACGGCCGCCACGATCTGCCGTGGCAGCGCACGTCGGACCCGTACCGGATCTGGGTGTCGGAGATCATGCTGCAGCAGACCCAGGTCGCGACGGTGACCGGCTACTACACGCGCTTCGTCGGGCGGTTCCCGGACGTCTTCGCGCTGGCCGGCGCCGACATCGACGAGGTGCTGCGCCACTGGAGCGGGCTGGGCTACTACGGGCGCGCCCGCAACCTGCACCGCAGCGCACGGACGATCGCCACCGAGTTCGGTGGCGCATTCCCGCGCGATCCCGAGTCGCTGCAGCGGCTGCCCGGCATCGGACGCTCGACGGCGGCGGCGATCGCGGTGTTCGCGTTCGGCGCACGCGCGCCGATCCTCGACGGCAACGTCAAGCGGGTGTTCTGCAGGGTTTTCGGCGTCGAGGGCTTTCCGGGCGAGCGGCCCGTCGAGGATCGGCTCTGGGCGCTTGCGCAGCGCGAACTGCCGCGGCGCGACATCGAACGCTACACGCAGGGCCTGATGGACCTGGGGGCCACCGTGTGCACGCGCGTGGGGCCGCGCTGCGGCGACTGCCCGCTGGCGGCGCACTGCGACGCGCGGCTCACCGGACGCATTGCGGCGCTGCCATGGCCGCGCCCCGCGCGCACGCTGCCGCTGCGCGATGCCGACCTGGTGCTGGCACTGACCGCGCCTTCGGGCCCGATCGAGGTGCTGCTCGAGCGACGAGCCCCACGCGGCATCTGGGGCGGACTGTGGAGCCTGCCCGAGTTCGCGCCCCCGGCGCCGCGGGAAGCCGCTCGATCGGTCGATTCGGTCGGCGCGTTGCCCGGTGCGCGCGCAGCGGTGGCCGGTCCGCGCGCAGCGGTGGCCGCCGCTGGGGCCGGCGCGGTCGAATCGGCCGCACCGGCCGCACCGGCCGCCGGCGAGGTCGCAGCCTGGGCGCAGGAACATCTGGGGCTCGTCGACGCCGGCGCGCAGCTGCAGACGGTGGTTCGCCACGCGTTCACCCATTTCAGGCTGCATGCTCGCGTGTGGCGGGTCGTCGCGACGCCGGGTGCCGCGGCCGCGGGTGTCGCGGCCGAAGGTGTCGCGGCCGAAGGTGTCGCGGGTGTCGCGGTTGGCGCGGGTGGCGCGGGCGTCGAGCGCCGCTGGGTGCGCCTGCCGATCGACGGGCGCCTGGGCCTGCCGCGCCCGATCGAGCGGCTGCTCGCGACAGTGCCGGGCCTGCTGTCGCCGCCGGCGGAATCGCCGGCGGCCCGGCGTTCACGGTCGCGCGCGGGAGCCGGCAGCCTCGGCCAGCGGGACCCGGCTTTGGAAACCCCGCCCGGACGCGTATAGTCGATCGGATCCACCGGGCGTGCTGCCCGGTCCATCGGCCGCGCTGCCTGGCCCGGCCTTGCGGAGGCGCCCCATGAACCGAACCACAGTCGCCTCACGCGGGCGCCGGGAACGTTCCACGATCCGGTTCACCAGCGACCCGCTCGTGGGTGCCGACTCGGTCGAGTTCCTCGGCGTGGCCGAGGACGGCAAGCAGCACCGTTTCCAGATTGCGGCCGACACGCTGCGGTCGATCGGTCGCGGCGGCATCGACGGGCTCGGCCTGGCCGAGGCCTTCGAGCGTCGACGCCCGGCGATCCACGGCGTGGCGCGCCGCACGTTCTGCGCCGGCGTGCGCTCCGATCCGATCGTGCTGGTCCCGGCGCTGTTCGCTTCCGGGCTGCTCTGAGTCCTTGCTGCGCCCCCGTCGCAGCCGCGACGGCCGCCTCGCCCCGACGCTGCGGCCGCGCTGCCGCGGTTGCTCAGAGCACCTGGTGCTGCTGCAGGTAGCGGTGCACCAGTGACAGCCGCGTCAGCGGCTCGTCGAGTTCCATCAGCTTCTGCTTGGCCTTGCCGGGGATCGGCAGGAACTCGCACAGACGGTTGGACAGCCACGCGGCGGACTCGAACCGGTACGGATGCGCGATCATGCGGCGATCGGCGTGCGGCTCGCGTTCCTCGAGCTCGGCGACAATCCGGCGCATCAGCGTCGCGCACTCCGCGTACGCCTCGGGGATCGGCAGCTCGGGGTCTTCGGCGATCGGGTCCAGCGTGGCGTGGATCAGCCCGCTGCGCGCGACGCGGCGGTCCAGGATCCTGAATCGCGACCCGCCGACCGTGCGCAGCTGCAGCACGCCGAGCTGCTCCATGTCCCACCCCCGGATGTGGGCCAGGCACCCGACCGGTTCGTGCTCGGCCGCTTCACCCACCTCGGCGCCGCGCGTGATCTGACAGACCCCGAACGGCAGCTCACGGTGCATGCAGTCGCGCACCATGTCCATGTAGCGCGCCTCGAAGACGCGAAGCGGCAGCACCCCGCCGGGGAACAGCACCGTGGACAGCGGAAAGATCGCCACGTCGGCGAGCATCGGCGGCGCGGCGGGCCGGGTCATCGGGCGCGCTGACCGGGGCGCTCAGGCGCCCGCCTGCTGCCGCACGGCCAGCGCGCGGTGGCGCACCAGCACGTGCTCGGTGCGGCGAAAGCGCGCGGCGAGCTGCTCGACGACATACACCGAGCGGTGCTGGCCGCCGGTGCAGCCGATCGCCACCGTCAGGTAGCTGCGGTTCTCCTGCACGTACGAGGGCAGCCACGCGTGCAGGAAGTTGCCGATGTGGTCGATCATGCGCTGCACCGACGGGACCTCGCGCAGGTACTGCGCCACGGGCTCGTCGAGTCCGGTCAGCGGGCGCAGCTGCGCGGTGTAGTACGGATTGGGCAGGCAGCGCACGTCGAACACCAGGTCCGCGTCGAGCGGCACGCCGTACTTGAACGCGAACGACTCGAACAGCAGCGTGATCGACGCGCGGTCCATGCCGACCACGTCGCGCACCCACTGGCGCAGCACGTTGGGGTGCAGGTCGCTCGTGTCGAGCGACAGGCCGACGTCCTCGATCGAGGACATCAGCTCGCGCTCGTGCTCGATCGACTCGATCAGCGTCGGCGCCGGATCGTCGGCGCGACCGCGGCGCATCGCCAGCGGATGGCGCCGGCGCGTCTCGGAGTATCGCTGCACCAGCGTGTCGGTGCGCGCGTTCAGGAACAGCACCTTCACGTCGTGCCCGAAGCGCGACACGCCGGCAATCACCTGTTTGAGGTCGGCCACCGAGTCGCCGCTGCGCGCGTCGATCGAGACGGCCACGCGGTCGTACCCCTGCTCCTGCAGCGACATGATCACTTCCTGCAGGAACTTCGCCGGCAGGTTGTCGATGCAGAAGAAGCCGTCGTCCTCGAGCACGTTGACGGCGATCGATTTTCCGGAGCCCGAGATGCCGGTGACGAGCACGACGCGCATCGGGCTCAGTCGGGGTCGGAGTCGATCTCGAGCCGCTGGCGCTCGACGAACTCGCGCATCGTGTGGATGCCGCGCAGCTGCAGGATCGTGTTGCGCACCGCGGCCTCGGTCAGCACGGCCAGATTGCGCCCGGCTGCCACCGGAATCACGACCTTGCGCACGCGAAGGCCCAGGATGTCGTCGGTCAGGTCCTCCAGCGGCAGCCGCTCGTACTCGTTCTCGTGGGTGCTCCGGCGCACCAGGTGCACGATCAGCTTCAGGTTCATCCGGCGCCGCACCGCCGTCTCGCCGAACACGGTCTTGATGTCGAGCAGCCCGAGACCGCGGACCTCGAGCATGCCGAACAGCATGGCCGGGCAGCGCCCTTCGATCGTCGTCGGGCTGATCCGCGTGAACTCGACCACGTCGTCGGCGACCAGCCCGTGGCCCCGGCTGATCAGCTCCAGCGCGAGCTCGCTCTTGCCCAAGCCCGACTCGCCGGAGATCAGCACGCCCATGCCGAGCACGTCCATCAGCACGCCGTGCGTCGTGCAGGCCACGGCCATCGCCTTGGCCAGCACGGCCCGCAGCAGTTCGATCGTGCGGGCGCTCGGGTGCTCGCTGCCCAGCAGCGGCAGCGCGTGCAGGTCGCAGGCCTGCACCAGCGCGGCCGGCGGCGTGATGCCCTCGGCGACCACCAGCGCCGGTGGGCCGCCTGCGACCAGTTCCTGCATGATGTGCTCGCGCCGGGACTGGCTGAGCCGCTCGACGTGCATGACCTCCGCCTGCCCCAGCACCTGGATGCGATGCGGGTGGATCAGGTTCAGGTAGCCGACCTGGTCGACCGTATCGAGCGACGGCTGGCCCGCTTCGCGCGCGCCGCCGGCCTGGCCGGCGAGCCAGATCAGTCTGAGCGTCGGGACAGCCGCCTCGACGAGCTCGAGAACGCTCAGCGAAACCTGCGGCAACTCGACCGGCACGTCGCCGGTGGGGGGCGGATCCGGCGGTGACGGGGCCACGCTCATGCCGGCACTTTACACCGCGACCCGCGCGGGCGCGGCTTCAGGCGGCAGGCCGGTAAGGTTCCCAGGTGGCCAGCACCTTGTGGATGTGGACCGGATCGTCCGCGCCCAGCAGCGTGTCGCGGATCGCGGCGTCCGACAGCAGCTCCGCCAGCTCGGACAGGATCTCCAGGTGCTCCTCGGTCGCGTGCTCGGGCACCAGCAGAAACACCAGCAGGCGCACCGGCTGACCGTCGGGCGCATCGAAGGGGATCGGCACGGCGACCCGCACCACGGCCGCGACCGCCTCCTTCAGCCCCTTGATCCGCCCGTGCGGGATCGCGACCGCCTGACCGAGCCCGGTGGAGCCGAGGCGCTCCCGGGCGAACAGCGAGTCGAAGACCTTGCCGCGCTCGATTCCGTTCTCGTTCTCGAACAGCAGCGCAGCCTGCTCGAAAGCCCGCTTCTTGCTGGACACCTGCAAATCCAGCAATACGTTGCGGGAAGGCAACAGCTTGGCGATTCGGTTCATCGGATGTCGGTCGGATGGGGCTTGGATGCTGCTTTGCAACAATGCCTGAAGATGGGTGGCAAGTCCAAGGATTCAAGCATTATAACGAGGTTTGCACGGCAGTGTGCAGTGCACATTTTCCGCTGCGCAACATTCGCGTCAAGACCTCTGTCCCCGGGCCGGATCGAACCGCGTTCCAAAAACGTCAACCCCCGGCAGGGTTCTCGAGCTGGTGCTTGATGGCTTCGTGGGGATGCCCGAACCGTTTGTCCTTGTATTTGAGCACCTGGCGGTCGAGTTTGTCGACGAGGCTGTCGATCGCCGCATACAGGTCATCGTCGACCGATTCCGCAAACAGGTCCTTGCCCCGCACGTGCAGGCTGATCTCCGCCTTCTGGCGCAGTTTCTCGACCGACAGGAACACGCTGACGTCGATGACGTGGTCGAAATGCCTGCGGATCCGCTCCAGCTTTCCCGTGACGTATTCGCGCAACGCATTCGTGACTTCGAGGTGGTGCCCGCTGATCGAGAGGTTCATGGATGCTCCTGGTTGTTTTGGGTGACGTTGCGTATCGGGGGACGGGGCGTGCGTGTCGGGCGCGGTGCGTCCGGCTAGAGCGACTTGCGTTGGGCCACCGGGGCGATCTGCAGCGCCTCGCGGTACTTGGCGACCGTGCGGCGCGCCACGACGATGCCCTGGCCGCCGAGCAGCTCGGCGATCTTGCTATCGGAAAGGGGGGTCTTGGGGTCCTCCGCGGTGACGAGTTGCCGGATCAGGGCGCGGATCGCGGTGCTGGACGCCGCTCCGCCGGAGTCGGTCGCCACGTGGCTCCCGAAGAAGTACTTCATCTCGAGCGTACCGAATGGCGTGAGCAGGTACTTTTGTGTGGTCACCCGCGATACGGTCGATTCGTGCAGCCCCAGCAAGTCGGCGATCTCGCGCAGCACCAGCGGCCGCATGGCGACCGCCCCGTGGGTGAAGAACGCGCGCTGGCGGTCGACGATCGCCTGGGCGACGCGCTGGATCGTGTCGAATCGCTGCTGCACATTCTTGACCAGCCAGCGCGCTTCCTGCAACTGGGAAGACAGACCGCCCGAGGAGCCGTTCCGGTTTTTCCTCAGAATTCGCGCGTAGGCCTCGTTGATCCGCAGCCGGGGCATCACGTCGGGGTTCAGCGCCGCCTGCCAGCCGCTGCGGGTGCGCCGCACGATGATGTCGGGCACCACGTAGGTGGCCGGCTCGCCGGCGAACGCGCTGCCCGGACGCGGGTTCAGCGTCTGGATCAGTCGCTGCGCCTGCCGCAGGGTGTCGTCGTCGCAGCGCAGCACGCGCTTGAGCCGCGGAAAGTCCCGCGCCGCGAGCAGCTCGAGGTGGCCGGCGCAGATCTGCTGCGCGAGCCCGAATACCGCCTCGGGCGGGCGCGCTGCGGCCGGCATCGCGTCGAGCTGCAGCAGCAGGCATTCCGGAATCGAGCGTGCGCCCACCCCCGGGGGGTCGAAGCTCTGCAGCAGCCGCAGCGCGCCGGAGACCTCCTGCGGGTCGACGTCGAGTTCGGCGGGCAGCAGGCCGTGCATCTCCTCCACGCTGGCGTGCAGGTAGCCGTCGCCGTCGAGCTCCTCGATCAGCAGGGTCACGAGCGCCCGGTCGCGGCGCGAGCAGCCGGTGCCGACCAGCTGCGAGGCCAGGTGCTCGCGCAGCGAGACGCCGGCGGCGGCCACCTGGGGAAACTCGCGCTCGTCGTCGTCGGCGTCGCCGCGCGCCCGCGAGCTGTCGCTGCCCCAGTCGCCGCCGCGCAGCTCGTCCTCGTCGGCGAAGCCGCCGCGTTCGTCG
>CAYGZN010000019.1:0-16593 GCA_964354355.1 uncultured Burkholderiaceae bacterium
CACGCTGACGCAGGTCGCGACGCACTACTTCGAGCTGACGCAGTTGGCCGCCAGTGCCCCAGGGGCCGTGAACCTGCACCTGGCTGCGGCGGAACACCAGGGTGGCATCGTGTTCCTGCACGAGGTGCGCCCCGGCCCGGCCAGCCGCAGCTACGGGCTGCAGGTCGCGCGGCTGGCGGGGCTGCCGCAGCGGGTCGTGACGCAGGCCGGGCAGCTGCTGGAACAACTCGAGGCGCGCGCCCGCGAGCACGACGACCAGCTCGACCTGTTCGTGGCTGCCGTCGACATCGAAGGCTCGTTGACCGCTGCGCCGCCCGAGCCGCCGATGCCGCCGATCAGCGACCCGCAGGCGGCAGTGCTGGCTCAGATCGAGTCGCTCGACCCCGATGCGATGAACCCGAGGCAGGCGCTCGAGCTGGTCTACCGGCTGCACGGGCTGCTGGCGGACGCGAAGGACGCACGGTGAGCGGCACGGTGGCCGGTTCGCGCAGCCCGTCGCGCGCGCGGCGCCGGATGCTGGGCGCGGGCGCCGGCCTGTCTGCCGGGGCCGCCGTCGGAGTCGCCGGCCATCTGCCGGCGATGGCGGCCACCCCCGCGGCGGCGCCCGCCCCGGAGCGCTTCGCCTTCGCGGTGCTCGGCGACATCCCGTATTCGACGCTGGAGGAGCGACGCCTGCAGCAGATCCTGGCCGAACTCGACGCAGACCGGCTGGCGTGCGTGATCCACGTCGGCGACATCAAGGGCGGGCGCGAGCCGTGCAGCGACGAGCTGCTGGCGCGCCGCAAGGCCCTGCTCGCGCAGAGCGCACACCCGATGGTGGTGCTGCACGGCGACAACGAATGGACCGACTGCCACCGCCCGGCCGCCGGTGGCTACGATCCCCCTGAGCGACTGCGCCACCTGCGGCGGCTGTTCCACGACAGTGGCACGAGCCTGGGCGGGCGTGCCCTGGCGCTGGAGCGTCAGCCGCAGATGCCCGAGAACGTGCGCTGGCGCATCGGTGCCGTGCAGTTCGTGACGCTGCACGTGGTGGGCAGCGGCAACGGGCGCGACGGTTATCCCGGCAGCCGGGCCGAGTGGTCGACGCGAAACGAGCTGAACGGACAGTGGCTTCGATCCAGCGTGGACCGGTCGCTGGCAAGCGGTATCGATGCGCTGGTGCTCGCCGCGCACGCCGACCCCGACTTCGGCGAGACGCCGAAACCCGGCTTCGCGGACTTCGTCGGCCAGCTGCGCGAGGCCTGTCGACGCTTCGCCGGCCAGGTCCTGTTTCTGCACGGCGACAGCCATCGGTTTCGCGCGGACCAGCCGCTCGAAGACGAAGCGGGAAGGACGGTGCGCACCTTCACGCGGGTCGAGACCTTCGGCTCGCCGTTTACGTCGTCGTGGGTCAGGATCCGCTACGACCCCGATCTTGCGCAGCGGTTCTTCGTGACGACGCGCGAGCTGTCGAACTGAACGCGCCGGGCTCGGCTCACTCGCCCCGCTCGGCGTGACGAACCGCGAGCTCCTGTTCGATCTCCTCGGCCGTGGCTTCGCGCACATCCTCGATCTCGAGGTCGAAGCGCAGGCCCAGTCCGGCCAGCGGGTGGTTCGCGTCGAGCACGACCGCCTCGTCGGTGAAGTCCGTCACGGTGTAGAGTTCGCCGTCGGCCGGCTCGCCGGGCACGCTCTCGAAGGTCATTCCGGCCTCGAGCTGCCCCGGGAATCGATCGCGTGGCGCGATCTTCAGCAGCATTGGATCGTAGTCGCCGAACGTGTCCTCGGGCTCGAGGTACATGGACGTGGTGTAGCCGACCGCCTGGCCCTGCAGGGACGACTCGATGCGCGGGAAGACCGCGCCGTAGCCGCCGTGCAGATAGGTCCACGCGCGCTCGCCCTCCTCGATCGGTTCGCCCTGCGCATCGAAGAGCCGGTAGCGGACGGTGACCCAAACGTTGTTTTCGACTTGCATCGGCAATGACCTCGACGACGATACTGGAACGGCTCGGCGATACGACAGTCGCCCGCTTCATGCAGCGCCACTGGCAGCGCCGCCCCGCGCTGATTCGCGCGGCACTGCCCGGCTTCACGCCGCCGATGGACCCGGCGCAGCTGTTTGCGCTGGCATCCCGTGATGATATCGAGTCCCGGCTGGTGACGGCGTTCGGCGGCCGCTGGCAGCTCGAGCACGGCCCCTTTTCCCGGCTGCCGGCGCGGCGGCGCCGAGCGTGGACGCTGCTCGTGCAGGGCGTCGACCTGCACCACGACGCGATGCACCGGCTGCTGCAGCGGTTCCGCTTCGTGCCCGACGCACGGCTCGACGACCTGATGGTCAGCTTCGCCACCGACGGGGGCGGGGTCGGGCCACACACGGATTCGTACGACGTGTTCCTGCTGCAGGCGCACGGCACGCGGCGCTGGCGGATCGCGCCGCCGGGTGACGAGACGCTGCAGCCCGGGCGGCCCGTCAAGCTGCTGCAACGGTTCGCGCCGACGCAGGAATGGGCGCTCGAGCCTGGCGACATGCTGTACCTGCCCCCGGGCTGGGGGCACGACGGCGTCGCGATCGGTGAGTGCATGACGTTTTCGATCGGCTTTCGCGCGCCGTCGCGCCACGAGTTCCTGTCGGCGTTCCTGGCGGAGGCGGCCGACGGGCCGCGCGGTGCGGATCCCCGGTTCTCGGATCGCGGCCGCCGACCGACACGCCGCCCCGGCGAGGTCCCGGGCGACCTGGCCCGGCAGCTGCGCCGCTGGGCGCTGGACTGGCGCGCCCCGGGCGCCGATGTCGATGCGTTCATCGGGCGCTTCCTGACGGAGCCGAAGCGCGACGTGTGGTTCGAGCGCCCACCCCGCCTGGCACGGGGGCGGTTCGTTGCGCAGACGGGCCGGCGCGGACTCGAACTGGACCGGCGCACACGAATGGCCTGGCGGGGCACGCGGGTCTTCGTCAACGCGGAGTCGACCGAACCGGCGGCCGTGGCCCGATCCTGGCTGCGGCGACTTGCCGATCGGCGGGCGCTGAGCGCCGTACAGTGCCAGCAGGCGCTCGCCGATGCTGGCCTGGCGGATATCCTTCACGGCTGGTACACATCCGGCTGGCTCACCCTCGGCCCGCCGGCCGTCCGGGGATGAACGATGAAACCCCTCGCCTCGATTCCGTTCACGTCGCGCGGCGGCTTCGTCGAAGCCGCGCTGACCGCACTGGCCAGTGCGCGCGAGAGCCTGGTCCTGTACGACCGGGACTTTCGCGACTGGCCGCTCGATCGCCCGTCGGCGGCCGAGTCGATCGCCCAGCTGCTGGGCGGGAACCACGCCGCGCGGTTGCGGCTGATGGTGGCCGACCCGGCGTGGCTCGAGCGCCACGCGCCCCGCTTCCAGCACCTGCGTCAGCGGTTCTCGCAACCGATCGCGTGCCGGCAGGTTCCCGCATCGCTGGCGCCGACCGAGGGCGTGCTCATCGCCGACGACCGACACGTGCTGCGCCGTGCCCACTACGACAGTTTCCGCGGGCGGCTGTCGCTGGAACAGCCCGCCGAAGCGGAACCGCTGGTCGAGAAGTACCGCGCGCTGTGGGACGAGAGCACGCCGTGCCTGCACGGGACGACGCTCGGGCTGTAGGGCGCGGCGACGCCGGTCCCCCCGCTCGCGACGAACGCGAATTCCATCCCTGCCAAAGCGGTATAATCCAAAGGTTTCGGAACCGCGCTGGCGGCTCCGTTCGACCCGCTGGCCGCGAGTTGTCGGCGGCCGGGTTCCGGCGACGTTCGCATTGCCCCGAATCCTTCCAACCAGACCCAGGAGAGCCCCATGAAGAAGTCCCTGCTGATTGCCTCGATGATCGCCCTCACCCTGACCGCATGCGGCGAGAAGAAGCCTGCCGTCGACGCGGCCAAGGACGCTGCGACCAAGGCCATGGACGCAACGAAGGACGCTGCCGGCAAGGCAGCGGACGCCGCCAAGGACGCTGCGGGCGCAGCCGCGACCGCGGCCAAGGATGCGGCGGGTGCGGCCGCGACGGCAGCCGGCGACGCCGCCAAGGCGACCGGCGATGCTGCCAAGGATGCTGCCGCCAAGACGATGGAGGCCACCAAGGACGCCGCCGCCGCCACCGGCGCAGCCGCGTCGGCCGCGAGCGATGCGGCCAAGGATGCGGCTGCCAAGGCCGTCGAAGCCGCCAAGGACGCAGCCAAGAAGCCCTGACCCTTCCGGTCGGGCGGCGCCCTGCAAGAGCCGGCACGCGCCGGCTCTTTCGTTTTCAGGCGTCGATCCAGTCCAGGCCGTCGTCCTGGTCGGCGACGTCGATGTCGATCGGATCGCGGCCCGCCACCGAGGCCAGCGCGGCGCGCGCCAGTTCGGGTCGGTTGTTCTGGCGACTGAGGTGCGCCGCGACGATGCAGCGCAGCCGGGCCGCATCGAGCAGTCCCAGGATCTGCGCGGACGCCTCGTTCTCCAGATGACCGTAGGGCCCCGCGATGCGGCGCTTGAGCGCGGGCGGATAGCTGCTGGCCGCCAGCAGCGCCGCGTCGTGGTTGCACTCGAGCACCAGCGCGGTCAGGTTCGCCAGCGCCCGCGGCAGGTGGGCGGTCGGGTGCCCGATGTCGGTCAGCACACCCAGCCGGGCGTGGCCGTCGTCCAGCACGTATTGCACCGGCTCGCGTGCATCGTGGGGCACCGGAAACGGTTCGACGCCGAAGCCTCCCAGCTCGAACCGCTGGTGCGAATCGATCACGTTGACCAAGTCCGCGCAGCCGTCGGGCACCCGGGCCGCGGACAGCGTGCCGTGGGTCAGGAAGACCGGGATCCGATGCTGCTGTGCCAGCCGGAACACGCCAACGATGTGGTCCCCGTGCTCGTGCGTGACCAGGATCGCGTCGATCTGCCCGGGCTCGCGCTGCAGCCGGGCCAGGCGCCGCCGGACCTCGCGGGCCCCGAACCCGCAGTCGATCATCACGGTGAACGCCGCGCCGCTGCGTGAGGCGCCGGACTCGACCAGCAGCGCGTTGCCCTCGCTGCCGCTGCCGAGGCTGGCGAATCTCACGTCGGCCCGGCTACTTCAGCTGTTCCTGCAGCAGCGTGACGATCTGCCCCGCGACCCGCCTGTCGGCCTCGGCGGTCGGCGCGCTGCCGTCCTCGTCCAGCACGCCGACGCGCGCTCCGGGCGCTTCGGGCGCGACGACGATCCGGTATCGCTTGCCGGCCAGGTCCTTCTTGGAAGAGGTGCCGAAGACCTTGTCAAGCAGCCCCTTGGTCGCCCCCTCCTGGGTCGGATCGACGTAGCGCACGTAGTACGTTCCCTTGGAACGATCGCGATCCTCGACCGTGAAGCCGCTGCGGTCCAGCGCCAGCCCGACCTGCCGCCACGAGCGGTCGAAATCGTCCTGCATCTTCACGTAGGGCACACCGCCCACCGTGACCACCGACGCCTTCGGTGGCGCCGCGGCCGCCGCGGCACCACCGCCCGCGTCGCTGCCGGCCGGGGCCGCCGACGAGGCGGCGGCCGTGCGCTGCGGCGAGAAGCGCAGCATGATCCGTCGCAGGAATTCGGCCTCGAGGTCGGGGTCGGGCGGCTTCCAGACCCACTTCGTCGAATCGCCCTGCAGGCCGACGATCTCCTCGGTCAAGCCGCGGTTCGACACGAAGATCTCCGTCGTCGATGGACCGCTCGACTCGACACGCGTGCGGAACTTGTCGCGGTCGCCAGTCGTGTAGAAGGTGTTCAGCAGGCGCACCATCTGCCTGCGAAACCACGAGTCATCCGGAATCACCGGCCGGGTCTCGGCCCAGTCGGTTTCCATGACGCCGGTCTCGGGCGAGTCGACCTTCAGCACGAAGCCCGACTCGACCCAGAAGGTTCGCAGCACCGGCCAGACCTTCTCGGGGGGGAGATCGACGACCAGCCAACGCTGGTTGCCCTGGCGTTCGATGCGCGTGCCAGGCACCTGGGGCAGCACCGACAGCGTGGCCTCGCCGGGCTTGGGTGCCGTGGCGCGCTCCTTCGCGAATGCCGAGTACGTGGTGCTCGACGTGCGCTCCGGAACGGCATACCGGTCCTCGGTGCGGGGCGTCACCAGGTCGGGTGGAATCTCCAGCGGCGCAGCCTTGGTCGCCGTCTGGTATTCGATCTTCGTCAGGTCGCTGACCGTGTCGGTGGTTGCGCAGGCGCCCAGTCCGAGCGCCAGCCCGAGCAGCGCGGCGAACCGCACGCCCTCCCAGCCCATGCGGGCACAGCGCGCGCTCATGCCAGCACCTCCGCGGCCTTCAGAGCGCCGCGCACGGTTTCGTGCCAGCGCGCGTCGAGCGGCGTCATCGGCAGGCGGATGCCCCCTTCGATGCGGCCCATCTGCGCCAGCGCCCACTTGACGGGGATCGGGTTGGCCTCGACGAACAGTTTGAAGTGCAGCGGCAGCAGCCGTCGGTTGATCGCCCGTGCCTGGACCAGGTCGCCTGCCAGCGCAGCCTTGCACAGCTGCGCCATCTCGCGCGGCGCAACGTTGGCGGTCACCGAGATCACGCCGTGGCCTCCGAGCGCCATCAGCGCGAGTGCCGAATCGTCGTTGCCGCTGTACAGCCCGAAACGCTCCGGCAAGCGCGAAAGCAGGTCAGCGGCGCGCGGCATGTCGCCGGTGGCGTCCTTCAGGCCGACGATGCCAGGCACCTCGGACAGTCGCACGATGGTGTCGTTGGCGAGATCGGCGACGGTGCGCCCCGGCACGTTGTAAAGAATGACCGGCAGGTCGACCGCTTCCGCGACGGCGCGGAAGTGGCGGTACAGCCCCTCCTGCCCCGGCTTGTTGTAGTACGGCACGACCTGCAGCGACGCAGCCGCGCCGACCTTCGCGGCGAAGCGCGTCAACTCGATCGCCTCGCGCGTCGCATTGCCGCCGGTGCCGGCAATGACGGGGACGCGTCCTGCGGCCTGCTGCACGGCAACCTCGATCAGCCGCCCGTGTTCCTCGACGTCGACAGTCGGCGACTCGCCGGTGGTCCCGACCGCGACGATCGCGGACGTGCCGCTGGCCACGTGCCAGTCGATCAGCGCTCGGAACCGGTCCAGGTCGAGGCTGCCATCGTCGTGCATCGGCGTGACGATGGCGACCATGCTTCCGTTGATCATGCTCGGAGTACCCGCCACAAAACCCGGATTCTAACGCAGCGGAGGCCTCGCACTCAGACGAGCGGCAGGTCCTGCGGCTCGAACGGCGGACACAGCGCCACCGCGCGCTGGATGCGGGCGGGTCCGGGCCGCGCGGCGAAGCCGTCCTCGAACGCCAGCAGGTGCAGGCCGGCGCGCTGCAGCGAAGCGGCCAGCTCCCCGCGACGCAGCAGGTACGCAGGGTTCGACGGCCGCCCATAGCGCGCATTGCCGATCGCGAACGTCTCGTACAGCAGCATGCCGCCCGGCTGCAGCAGGCCGCAAAGCAGCCCCAGACGCGGCCGGTACAGGTAGTTCGTGCAGATGACGGCGTCGAACCGCTCGGCTGCAAAGGACCACCGCCCGCCTTCCAGGTCCTCCTGCAGCAGGCGCACGCCTGTACCCTGCAGCGACGACAATGCCGCCGGATCGCGGTCGACCGCCAGGACGCTGAACCCCAGGTCAGCGGCGAACCGGGTGTGCCGCCCGCTGCCACAGGCGAAGTCGAGTACCCTGCCCCCGGCACGCGCGCCAGGCAGCCAGCGCGCCACCCACGGCGAAGGGGCGGCCGCTGCGGCGTGCGACGGCGGCGTGACGGCGTTCAGGGAGCTGGCGCCGGGCATGTTGGAATCGACCAGAGGATGAGGCCAACCTCGAGTTGGCGGCTCGTGAACAAGGCATCGATCAGCAGATTCTACGCGCAGCTGCGCACCCGCAAGCGCGGATGGTGGGTCGTCGCGGCCATGCTGGCGCTGGCCCTCGGACTGCTCGCCGGCGGACGACTGCTGCCGGAAGCGCTCGGGCAGGCCTCCGTCCTGGCGCTGCCCGTGGCGCTCGTGGCCTTCGGGGTGATCGCGTTCCAGCTGCTCAACGTCGCCGAGGACCTCGGCGAGCACAAGCGGATCGTCCAGCGCCTGACGGAGCTGCAGGCGCAGTACGGTGTCGCCGAGAGCCTGGCCGTCCTCGGCTCGTGGGTCTACGACCTCGCCGAGGATCGGTACTACTGGAGCGACGGCGCGTTCCGCGTGTTCGGGGTCGCCCCCGACCAGCCGGTTCCATCGCCCCGGGCGTTCTACATCTGCATCCACCCCGAGGATCAGGCCCGCTGGCAGGCTGCGCACCGCCGCGGGATCAAGCACGGCCAGGAAGTCCGCATCGAGTACCGCTACGTGAAGGCGGGGCGCGAGCAGATCTGGGTGCGCAGCGTGGCCCGCCCGGAAACCGACCGGCAGGGCCGGACCGTCAGGCTGGCCGGCATCGTGCAGGACATCACCGCGATGCGGGCGATGGCGCAGCAGCTGGCTGCCAGCGAGGCGAAGTTCCGCGACCTGACCCAGCTTTCGGCCGACTGGGTGTGGGAAACCGACGCCGAGCATCGGAGCTCGTTCGTGTCGGACAGCGTGACCGCCGCACTGGGCGAATGGGCGAAGGCCGGCATCGGCAAGTGCCGCTGGGAGATGGCCATCATCGACTTTCCCAGGGCCGACTGGGACGGACACCGCGCCGACCTGGCGGCCCGGCGGCCCTTCGACAACTTCGAGTACACGGTCCTGGACCCCGAGGGCAGCGCCCACCACGTGGCGATCAGCGGGCGTCCCAGCTTCGACGAGTCGGGCCGCTTCAAGGGCTATCGCGGCGTGGGCCGCAACATCACGCGCGAGCGCCAGCAGCAGATGCTGCTGCAGATCGAAAGCGAGATGGCCTCGATCATGCGCGAGCAGACCGAGCCCGAGCGCGTGATCACCGAACTGATCATCGCGCTGTGCGGCATCCTGGGCTGGTCGGGCGGCGTGCACCTCGCGCTGATCCCGGGCACGCGCGCGCTGACAGTGCGCGAGCGCTGGGGCAATCCGACCTTCACCCGGATGCTGTCGGAGCTGCCGTCGCAGCTGCCGCTGACGCGCGACAGCGTCGAAGGCCGGGCGTGGTCGAGCGGGCAGCCGATGTGGGTGCAGGACATCGGCGCCGAGCCGGACTTCGCGGCGCGCTACCAGACCGAGCGGATCGGCCAGCAGGCGGCGTTCATGGCGCCGATCCTCGACGAGAACCACAACGTGCTGTCGGCGCTGCTGTTCTTCAGCCCGGTCGGCTTCCGTGCCGACCAGTTCCTCGGCCAGGTGGCCGAGATCCTGTCGCGCACGCTGTCGCTGTACCTGCAGCGCAAGAACGCCGAAAAGCGCCTGCTGCACGCCTCGCTGCACGACGCGCTGACCGGTCTGCCCAACCGCGTGTACCTGACCCATCAGCTCGAGGCGAAGGTCAAGGCCGAGGAGCCGGCGGCCGTGCTCTATGTCGACCTGGATCGCTACAAGCTGATCAACGACACCCTCGGCCACTCCATCGGCGACCAGGTGCTGATCGAGGTCGCCCGGCGGTTCCGCGAAGCCATCCGGCCGCAGGACGTTGCGGGCCGGATCGGCGGTGACGAGTTCATCCTGCTGCTCTCGGGGCTGCGCGAGCGCACCGAGATCGAGGCGATCGCCCGCAAGGTGCTGGCCGCCATCGAGAGGCCGTTCGTGCTGGTGAACCGCGCGTACTTCCTGTCGGCGTCGATCGGCGTCGCGGTCGCGCCCGACGACGGCCGTGACGCGCAGCTGCTGATCAAGTGCGCCGACAGCGCCATGTACCGGGTCAAGTCGGAGGGCCGCAACGACGTGCGCTTCTTCGCCGGCGACATGTCCGACGAGCGCAGCGACCAGTTGCAGCTGGGTGCGGAGTTCCCGCTCGCGCTGCAGCGGGGCGAGGTCGATCTGTACTACCAGCCCGTGCTGGCGGTCGGCGAGCGGCGCATCGTCGGCATCGAAGGGCTGATGCGATGGCGCCACCCGATCCGCGGCATGCTGCTGCCCGAGAAGTTCCTGCCGGCCGCCGAGCAGAGCAACCTCGTGCGCGAGATCGGGCTGTGGGCGATCCGCCGGGCGCTGGACGATCGCGTGGAGATCGGCCTGGACCGCTTCGAGGACGTCGCGATCTCGGTCAACATCTCGCCGCGGCAACTGGCCGAAGAGGGCTTCCTCGCGCAGCTCAACGCGCTGATGGCCGAGCGCGACTTTCCGCCCAAGCTGCTGCGCCTCGAGCTCACCGAGAACGCGCTGATCGAGAACAGCGACCGGACGGTTGCGCTGCTGGCTGAGCTGCGCCGGCTGGGCATCAAGGTCATCATCGACAACTTCGGCACCGGCTACGCGTCGCTGTCGTACCTGAAGAACCTGCCGGTCGACGGGCTGAAGATCGACCGGACCTTCATCCGCGGGCTGCCGGCCGACCGCGGCAATGCCGCGATCATCCAGGCGATCACCACGCTGGCCGGCAAGCTCGGCCTGCACGCGATGGCCGAGGGCGTCGAGACGGCCGCCGAGATGCGCGCGCTGCGCGGCTTCGAGTGCGACCAGATGCAGGGCTCGTTCATCAGCGACCCGCTGCCGCTGGCCCAGCTCAAGGACTTCCTCGACTCGCTGCCGCAGCTGCGGCAGATGCACCTGGTCAAGGGGGATTCGGCGGGGGCGTAGCGCGGCGTGGGCGGGCGGTGGTGGCGCGCGGCTCCGCGGGCCGCACCGGCGCTGCGCGCCGGTTCCCGCGCCTGCCTCGTCCGGCCGGGCCGGGGCCGAAACTCGCCCCCGCTGCGCGGGGGCTCGGACATCGGCCCCTCGGATCGGCCGCAGGCCGATCCGACCCGTCCTCCCTTCGTCAGCCCGCGGTGCGGCCCAGTCGCCACGCACCATCACCGCCCGCCCACGCCGGCCACGTTAGCAGTGGGGTCCGAGGGCACAACGACGCCACGCCCGCTCTGACGACTTCGTGCACGCTCTCAACTCCACCAGAAATAGCCCGGCGCGGCGGGCGGGTCGGCGAATGCGGCGACCGGGCCGCGCGGCGGGCTGACGAAGGAGTGCCGGGTATCGATCGGCGCGGCGAATGCCGCGTCGATCGATAGGGCCCGATGTCCGAGCCCCGCGCAGCGGGGCGAGTTTCGGGCCCGGCCCGGCAGGACGAGGCAGACGCCGGCACCCCGGCGCAGCCGGGGCGCGGCCCATGGAGCCGCATTCGCCGACCCGCCCGCCGCGCCGCGCCTCGCGCAACCCCGTCAGTCGTACGCCAGCCCCATTGCGTCGCGCACGTCGCGCATCGTCTCGTGTGCCAGCTTGCGCGCCTTGTCGCAACCGTCGGCGACGATGCTGCGCAGCAGGGACGGATCGTCGAGATACGGCTGCGCGCGCTCGCGAAACGGCTGCTGCTCGGCGATCACCGCGTCGATCACCGGCTGCTTGCACTCGATGCAGCCGATGCCGGCGCTGCGGCAACCCGCCTGCACCCACTGGCGGGTGTCCTCGCCCGAGTAGACCCGGTGCAGCTGCCAGACCGGGCAGCGTTCGGGTTCGCCCGGATCGGTGCGACGGACCCGCGCGGGGTCGGTCGGCATCGTGCGCAGCTTCTTGGTGACCGCAACGGGATCCTCGCGCATGCCGATCGCGTTGCCGTAGCTCTTGGACATCTTCTGGCCGTCGATGCCCGGCAGCTTCGACGCCTCGGTCAGCAGCGCGCGCGGCTCCGACAGGATGATCTTGCGCGTGCCCTCCAGGTATCCGAACAGCCGCTCCCGGTCGCCCATGCTCAGGCTGGCGGCGTCGTCGAGCAGCGCCTTGGCCTGAGCGAGCGCCTCGGCGTCGCCCTTTTCCTGGAAGCGGGTGCGCAGCTCGGCATACAGGCGCGCGCGCTTGCTGCCCAGGCGCTTGACCGCCTCCTGCGCTTTCTCCTCGAAGCCGGTCTCGCGGCCGAACAGGTTGTTGAACCGGCGCGCGACCTCGCGCGTGAGCTCGATGTGCGGCACCTGGTCCTCGCCCACCGGCACCCACGCGGCGCGGTACATCAGGATGTCGGCCGCCTGTAGCAGCGGATAGCCGAGGAAGCCGTAGGTGGCCAGGTCGCGCTCGGCGAGCTTCTCCTGCTGGTCCTTGTAGGTCGGCACCCGCTCGAGCCAGCCCAGCGGCGTGGACATCGACAGCAGCAGGTGCAGCTCGGCGTGCTCGGGAATCCGCGACTGGATGAACAGCACCGACTGCGATGGGTCGATGCCGGCGGCGAGCCAGTCGATCACCATGTCCCAGATGTTCTGCTCGATGACCTCGGGCGAATCGTAGTGCGTGGTCAGCGCGTGCCAGTCGGCGACGAAGAAGAAGCACGGGTACTCGGCCTGCAGCCGGACCCAGTTCTTCAGCGCACCGTGGAAGTGACCGAGATGCAGCGCTCCCGTGGGGCGCATGCCTGAAACGACGCGTTCTGGAAACATGGTCGCCGATTGTACCAACCTGTGCCGCAGGGCCGTCCGCGAAAGGCCGCGCTCGCCCGCGACCACCACGACCGCCGCGACCGCCGCGGCCTGCCGGTCAGCGGGCGACCCCGGTCATTCGGTCGACCGGGCCGCAGCCGACGCGTATGACCTGCGGTGAGTCGCCGGTCAGGTCGATCACGCTGGTCGGCTCGAGGCCCTGCGGCCCGCCGTCGATGACCAGGTCGATTCGCCGCGCAAGTCGCGTGACGATCTCGTCGGGCTCCGTCAGCGGCTGTTCGTCGCCGGGCAGCACCAGTGACGAGGTCAGCACCGGGGCGCCCTGCGCGGCCAGCAACTCGGCGACGATCGCGAATGCGGGCACGCGCAGCCCGACGGTCTTGCGCGACGGGTGCCACAGGCGGCGCGGCACCTCGCGGGTGGCGTTCAGGATGAACGTGTACGCACCCGGCGTCCAGTCGCGCAGGAAGCGATACTGGCGGTTGTCGACCTGTGCATACACGGACAGTTCCGACAGGTCGCGGCACATCAGCGTGAGCAGGTGCCGATCGTCGATGCTGCGCAGGCTGCGCAGCTTGTCGACCGCGGCTTTGTCGTCGAGCTGACACGCCAGCACGTAACAGGCATCGGTCGGCAGCGCGATGACGCCGCCGCGCCGCAGGATCGCCGCCGCCTGCTCGATCAGTCGACGCTGCGGATGCCCCGGGTGGATCTCGAAGCGCTGGGTCACGTCCGCTCCAGCGCGCGCGCCTGCGGCCAGTCGCGCCAGACGGGCGCCAGCGACGCCGGCAGCGGCGGCAGGCTGCCCAGGTCGTGGCGGCTTTCGCCGGGCCCGTGGAAATCGGAGCCCCGCGACGCGTCGAATCCGTAGCGCAGCGCCACCGCCTCGAATTCGCCGTACTGGCTGGGCGTGTGGCTGCCACTGACCACCTCGATGGCACGGCCGCCCGCGTCGCGAAACGCGGCGAGCAGCTCGTCGAGCCCCAGGCTGCCCAGCCGATGGTAGCGCCCGGGATGCGCCATCACCGCGACCCCGCCGGCGTTGCGGATCCATGCGACGGCGTCGGCCAGCCGCGCCCAGCGGTGCGGAACGAAGCCGGGTTTGCCCTCGACCAGGAAGCGCCCGAACACCTCCGACACGTCCTCGCAGGAGCCCGTTTCCACGATGTATCGGGCGAAGTGGCTGCGTGAGATCAGCTCGGGGTTGCCGGAGTACTTGAGCGCACCCTCATATGCGTCGGGGATGCCCGCGCGTTCGAGCTGCTGCGCGATCTCTCGCGCCCGCGCATCGCGTCCCTCGCGCGTCTCGTCCAGGCCCCTGAGCAGCGACGGGTCGCGTTCGTCGATGCGCAGACCCACCACGTGGATCGTCTCGCTCGCCCAGGTGACCGACACCTCGACGCCGGCCACGAACCCGACGCCGAGTTCCTCGGCGCGCGCGCGCGCCTCGGCGAGACCCGCCACCTCGTCGTGGTCGGTGAGCGCGAGGATCTGCACGCCGTTGCGGTGGGCGCGATCGACCAGGTCGCCGGGTGACAGCGTGCCGTCCGACACGACCGAGTGGCAGTGCAGGTCCGCGTTGATGAGTCGGGGCTCAGCCATCGATGAACGTCTCGATCAGCGCCGCCACCTGGCGCGGCTGGTCGTGGTGCAGCATGTGGCCGGCGTCGGCGACCTCGGTGCGGCTGAGGTTGCGGATCGCGAGCAGGCGCTCGCGGTATTCGTCGGTGTGGATGAAGCGGTGCGACCGCGCGGTGTCGCCCGACGTCACCAGCAGCACCGGCGCGCAGATCTGCCGCCAGACGGCCAGGACCTCCTCCACGCGGTACAGAATGGGGTTGGCGACCTTGTGCGCCGGATCGCCCAGCACCTCGAAGCGCCCGGGCGAACCCGGCGCGGCCCAGTGCTGCGCCAGGTACAGCGCACGCTCCGGCGCGAGCCGGGGGTTGTTGCGCATCAGCCGATCGGCGACCTCCTGGCGTGAACCATAGTCGCGCATCCGCTTGCCGGCAGCCAGGCCGTCGAGCCAGTCGCGATAGCGCTGCGGCGCGTCTTCGGGCGCCGAGCGGCGCAGCCCGAACCCTTCCATGTTGACCAGCCTGCGAATGCGCTGCGGGCGCACGCCGGCGTACAGCGTCGCGACCGTGCCGCCCATGCTGTGCCCGACCAGATCCACGGGCGCGTTGGGCACGAGCCGATCGAGCAGCCGGTCGAGGTCGGCGACGTAGTCGGGAAACCAGTAGCAGTCGGCACCTGGCCGGGCGGTCAGCCCGTAGCCCCTCCAGTCCGGGGCCAGCACCTGCCGGTCGCCGCGCAGGCAGTCCACCAGGAACTGGAACGACGCTGACACGTCCATCCAGCCGTGCACCATGAACAGCGCCGGCGCCTGCGGATCGCCCCAGCGGCGCACGTGATAGCGCAAGCCGCGCACGTCGAGGAACTCGGAGCGTGGCGGTCGTTGCGCCGCGTACGGCACAGGCTCGGGCGAGGCAGCGGGCAAGGCTGGGGGCTCCGTGGCAAAGCGTCGATTATAGGAGGAGCCCGCGAGGCGGCCTGCGCGGCCCGCGTGCGCGCGGGCCGTGCGCCGACGCACGGTACACTGTCGCCCTTTCGACACTGCACGAGGCGATGCCGATGCCCGTCTACAAGCTGGCCCACGACGAACCGACGGTCGCACCGACCGCGTGGGTGGCGCCCGGCGCACACGTGATGGGCCGCGTCGAGCTGGCCGACGATTCCAGCGTCTGGTTCGGCGCGGTGCTGCGCGGAGACAACGAGCCGATCCGCATCGGCCGGGGCAGCAACGTGCAGGAGTGCGCGGTGCTACACACCGACCCGGGCTCGCCGCTGACGGTCGGCGCGCACGTGACGATCGGCCACCAGGCGATGCTGCACGGCTGCACGATCGGCGACGGCAGCCTGGTGGGCATCCAGGCTGTGATCCTGAACGGCGCGAGGGTCGGCCGCGAGTGCCTGATCGGGGCCGGCGCGCTGGTGACCGAGGGCAAGGTGATCCCGGACCGCAGCGTCGTCGTCGGTTCGCCGGGCAAGGTGGTCCGCCAGCTGACCGAGCAGGACGTCGCCAGCATCCGGCGCGGCGCCGACAGCTACGTCGCGCGCGCCGCGGCGTTTCACGCCACGCTGCAGCGGGTCGACGGTTGAGTCTCGTGCCTGCCCCGGGGCCGGTGGACGGCCTCGGCCGGTTCCTGCTCGAAGGCGCGCCGGTTCGCGGCGAGATCGTCTCGCTGAGCGACGCCTGGCGCGCCGTCGTGTCCCGGCACGACCTGCCGGTGGCCGTGCGTAACTGCCTGGGCGAGCTGTGCGCGGCGGGCCTGCTGCTGGCCGCCTCGCTGAAGTTCGACGGCACCCTCGTGCTGCAGATCCACGGCGACGGGCCCGTTGCGCTGCTCGTCGTCGAGTGCGACGCGCTGGGTCGGTTTCGCGCCACCGCCAAGCTGCGCGAGGGTCAGGCCTGCCCGCAGGACGCCGCGCTGGCCGCGCTCGTGAACGCACGCGGCAACGGCCGCTTCGTCGTCACCCTCGACCCGGGCGCCGGCTCGCCGAATCGCCAGCCGTACCAGGGCATCGTCCCGTTCGAGGGCGATACGATCGCGCAGGTGCTCGAGCGCTACATGGCGCGTTCCGAGCAGGTGCCCACGCGCCTGTGGACCGCGGCCGACGACCAGCGCGCCGTGGGCCTGCTGCTGCAGCGACTGCCCGACGAAGGCGGGAATCCTGCCACGACGCCCGGCGCCGCAGCGTCGCGCGCGGCAGACCCCGACGGATGGAACCGCCTGCAGCTGCTGGCCGAGACGCTGTCGCGCGCCGAGTTGCTCGAGGTGCCGGCTCCCGATCTGCTGCGTCGCCTGTTCTGGCAGGAGTCGCTGCGCTGGCTCGACGACCGGCGGCCGCGCTTCGAGTGCGCGTGCTCCCGATCGAAGGTCGCGTCGATGCTGCAGATGCTGGGTCGCGCCGAGATCGAGTCGATCCTGGCCGAGCAGGGCTCGGTCGGCGTGCGCTGCGAGTTCTGCAACGCGCCGTACGCGTTCGACGCAGTCGACAGCGCCGAACTCTTCGTCAGCGGTCCAAGGGCCCCCGGGTCCCCGTCGCGGCACTGACCGAGGCGGTCGGGCCGGCCGGCACCCCGCGGGCGGCCGGCGGCTCTGGCAGCTCGCCCGGACGCGTGGCCGCG
>CAYGZN010000020.1:0-11744 GCA_964354355.1 uncultured Burkholderiaceae bacterium
TCCGGGAACGTCTCGACGATGCGGCGCGCGAACGGCACGACGTCGCGGTAGGCGCTGCGCTCGCCGTCGAGCGCCGGCGGCCCGCTGCGGCTGAGCCGCTCCGGGCAGCTGACCTTGGACCAGACGTTGCCGTGCTCGCGCATCAGCTTCACGAACAGCTCGAACTCGGGCCCGTCGGGCGGCCTGGCCACGTCGGGCCGGCCCATGTGGTCGACGACGACGGTGGTGGGCAGCGACGTGAAGAAGTCCCACAGCTCGGGCAGGTCGGCGGCTTCGAAGTACACCACCACGTGCCAGCCCAGCGGCGCGATGCGCTGCGCGATCTCCATCAGCTCGTCGCGCGGCGTGAAGTCGACCAGCCGCTTCACGAAGTTGAACCGCGTGCCGCGCACGCCGGCGTCGTGCAGGTCGCGCAGCTCGGCGTCGGTGACGCTGCGCCGGACCGTGGCCACGCCGCGCGCCATGCCGCCGGAGTGGCGCAGCGCGTCGAGCATCGCGCGGTTGTCGGCGCCGTGGCAGGTCGCCTGCACGACCACGTTGCGCGCGAAGCCCAGCCGGTCGCGCAGCGCGAACAGCTGGTGCTTCGACGCGTCGCACGGCGTGTACTTGCGCTCGGGGGCGTACGGGAACTCGGCGCCGGGGCCGAACACGTGGCAGTGGGCGTCGACGCTGCCGGGCGGCACGGCGAAGCGCGGCACCGACGGGTTCGGGTGGAACGGCAGCCACCCCGGTGTCATCTGGAAGTCCATGCGCGGCCGGGCCTCGTCAGTGGGTCGCTGTCACGCGGGGGTGCGGCGCACGCCCGCGAGGATGCGGTCGGCCTCGGTCCGCCAGTCGGCGCTGCGCGCGAACCCGGGCGTGCCGCGCGCGCCGAACAGCCCGGCGTCGGCCAGGTCGGCCACCCAGGCCTGGCGCTCGGCGGTGCCCGCGGCCGACCACGGCTCCAGGCCGGCCTCGCGCACGGTTTGCGCGACCTCGCGGACCTCCTCGGCCCGCCGGCGTCCGTGCTCGATCACGCGCTGAAAGAAGTACGCCCCCTGCTTCTCCCAGTCGATGCCCGGGAAGGTCTCCTGCAGCGACGCGAGCACGCGATCCTCGACGCCGTACGCGCGCGCGGTCGTGAAGCACTCGATGACCATCGCCTCGAGGCCCTTGATCATCACGCTGCGGCACATCTTGGTGGCCGACGCCACGCCGAGCCGCTCGTCACCCACCTTCGCGTCGAAGCCCAGCGCGCGCAATGCCGGCTCCAGGTCCGCGGCGTGCGGCCCGCCGAGCAGCAGCGGCACGCGGATCCGGTACGGCGGCACCGAGGTCATCACCGCGCCTTCCACGTAGCGCCCGCCCGCGGCGTCGATCAGCTGCGCGGCCCGGATCTTCGCGCCGGGCGAAGCGGAGTTGAAGTCGAGGAAGTACGCCCCGCGTGCGATCGCCGGCGCACACGCCTGCGCGACCGGCACCGCCTGGCTTGCGGTGACGGCCGACACCACCAGGTCCGCGCCGGCCGTCACCTCGGCGTGCGAGGCGGCCAGCGCCGTGCCGCACGCGGCCGCGTGTGCGCGCAGCGGCGCACCGGATTCAGCCCCGGGGCCGTCGAGCTTGACGTCGTAGGCCCGCACGCGCAGGTCGCGCCGGCGCAGGTCTTCGGCCAGGATCCGGCCGACCTCGCCGTAGCCGACCAGCGCGATGCGCCACTGTCCGGGGTCGATGTCCATCTTCGTGGCGGCCCGTCAGTCGACGTAGCGCAGGCCGGCCTTCTCGAGCTGCTCGCGCATCCTGTACATGTCCAGCCCGAGCACGCCCGAGGCCAGCTTCTCGCGCTTGTCGGCCTCGTTGGCCTCGCGCGCGCCGGCCGCGTCGGCCACCTGCGCGACGATCGCCGCCGGCACGACGACGACCCCGTCGTCGTCGGCGACCACCGCATCGCCGGGTGCGACCCGCGCGCCCGCGCACACCACGGGCACGTTGACCGAACCCAGCGTCGCCTTGACCGTGCCCCTGGCGCTGATCGCGCGCGAGAACACCGGGAACTTCATCGCGGTCAGGTCCCGGACGTCGCGCACGCCGCCGTCGATGACCAGGCCCAGCGCGCCGCGCGCGCGAAAGGACGTGGCCAGCAGGTCGCCGAAGAAGCCGTCGGTGCAGTCGGCGCTGCACGCGGCCACGACGACGTCGCCCGCGCGCACCTGCTCGGCGGCCACGTGCATCATCCAGTTGTCGCCGGGGTGCAGCAGCACCGTGACCGCCGTGCCGCACACGTGCGCGCCGGCGTAGACCGGTCGGATCGTCGGCTTCATCAGCCCGACCCGGCCCATCGCCTCGTGGATCGTCGCCACGCCGAACTTGGACAGCCGCTCCACGGCCGCGCGGTCGGCGCGCACGATGTTGCGCCGGACGATGCCCAGGTCGTTCAGATTCATCGTGGTCTCCCGATCGGTCAGCGGCCCCGGGCCGCAAGTGCGGCGTCCAGGCGCGGGTACACGCGGCGCGCGTTGCCCTCGTAGATCTTGCGGCGGTCCGCGTCGGTCAGCGTAGCGGCCGCGTCGATGTAGCGCCGGGTGTCGTCGTAGTGGAATCCGGTCTCGGGGTCGATGCCGCGCACCGCGCCGATCATCTCGGACGCGAACAGCACGTTGTCCACCGGAATGACTTTGGTCAGCAGGTCGATGCCCGGCTGGTGGTACACGCAGGTGTCGAAGAAGATGTTGCGCAGCAGGTGTTCCTTCAGCGGCGGCGTCTTGAGCTCCTGCGCGAGCCCGCGAAAGCGCCCCCAATGGTACGGCACCGCACCGCCGCCGTGCGGGATCACGAACTTCAGCGTCGGGAAGTCCCTGAACAGGTTCGACGTCAGGCACTGCATGAAGGCGGTGGTGTCGGCGTTCAGGTAGTGCGCGCCCGTCGTGTGGAAGCACGCGTTGCAGCTGGTGCTGACGTGGATCATCGCCGGGATGTCGTGCTCGACCATCTTCTCGTAGATCGGGTACCACCACCGGTCCGACAGCGGGGGCTCCTTCCAGTGACCACCCGACGGATCCGGGTTCAGGTTGATGCCGACGAAGCCGTAGTCCCGCACGCAGCGCTCCAGCTCGGCGATGCAGGTTTCGGGCCGCACCCCGGGCGACTGCGGCAGCATCGCCGCGCCGACGAAGTGGTCGGGGAACAGCTGCGACACGCGGTAGCACAGCTCGTTGCAGATCGAGGCCCAGGTCGCGCTGGTCTGGAAGTCGCCGATGTGGTGGGCCATGAAGCTGGCGCGCGGCGAGAAGATCGTCAGGTCCGAGCCGCGCTCCTTCATCCGGCGCAGCTGGTTGGTCTCGATCGACTCGCGCAGCGCGTCGTCCGAGATCTTCAGGTCCGAGGCCTGGGGCGTCTGCGCCGGGTCCGTCAGCGCGGCGACCTGGCGGCCCCGCCAGTCCTCCAGCGCCTTGGGCGCGGTCGTGTAGTGGCCGTGGCAGTCGATGATCATCGGGCGCGTCCTTTCCAGACCGTGTCGGGCACCATCACCTCGCCGCGCATGATCAGGCGGGCGGTCCGCAGCAGTGCGGCGCGCGTGACATTCTGCGGATGGGCAGGGTCGACCTCGAGCTCGACGCTGAACTCGCCGCTCGGGTGCTCGACCGAGACCGTCTGCACGCGCCCCCCGGGCATCACCGCGAGGTCGCGGGCCACCGAGCCCTCGAGCACGCAGGCCGTGCCCACCGTGACCGCCTGCAGCACGCCGATCGCGTCGTGGCACACGTGCGGGATGAAGGTCCGGGTGCTCAGGCTGCCGCCGGCGCGCGGCGGCGCGATCAGGCACATCTTCGGATAGGTCTTCTTCGTCACGTCGCCCAGGCCCATCAGCGTGCCGGTGGCCAGGCGCAGCGCCTCGAGCCGGGCCTTGAGCCCGGTGTCGGCGTTCAGCGCATCGGCGTCCTCGTAGCCGGTGCGGGCCAGGTCGCGGGCGGCCAGCAGCACCATCGGCATGCCGTTGTCGATGCAGGTCACCGCCACGCCGTCGACCACGTCGCGCACGCGGCCCGTGGGCAGCAGCCCCGCGCAGACCGAGCCCGCGGTGTCGAGGAAGTTGATCGTGATCGGTGCGGCGGTGCCGGGAACGCCGTCGATGCGCGCGTTCCCGTCGTACCTGACCCGGCCCCCGGGCGTCGACACGGTGATGTCGCACTGCATGTCGGTGTTGCGGGTCAGCACGCGGAAGGTCGAGGTGTCGCCGCGCGCCTGGACCAGGCCGCGCTCCAGCGCGAAGGGCACGACGGCCGCGAGCATGTTGCCGCAGTTCGGCGTGGTGTCGACGATCGCCTGGTCGACGACCACCTGCGCGAACAGGAAATCCAGGTCGACGCCGGGCGTCGCACCGCGGCCGACGATGCCGACTTTGCTGGTCAGCGGGTTGGCGCCGCCCAGGCCGTCGATCTGGCGTCGGTCGGGCGACCCCATCACCGCGAGCAGCACCCGGTCGCGGGTGGGCACGTCGGCGGGCAGATCGGACTCGAGGAAGAACGGTCCGCGCGACGTGCCGCCCCGCATGAACAGGGTGGGGATGGCGGTCTGCATGCCGGCGATTGTCGTCCAGCGGGGTCGCCCCGGAAAGCCGCCGGGGCGCACTAGCAGCTATCTCAGTTTGGCATGACAATGCACGAGCTATTCAAAACGCCGTCTCGTGGAGGGCGATGGACCTCAAGCAGCTGGAGTATTTCGTGCGCGTGGCCGAGCTCGGCAGCTTCACGCGCGCGTCGGTGTCGCTCGGCATCGCGCAGCCTGCGCTCAGCCGGCAGGTGCGGCTGCTCGAAGTCGAGCTGCGCCAGAACCTGCTGATCCGCAACGGCCGCGGCGTCACGCCGACCGAGGCCGGCACGCTGCTGCTCGCGCACGGGCGCGGCATCCTGCACCAGGTCGATCGCGCGCGCGAGGGGCTCGGGCGGGTGCGGGGCGCGCTGGCCGGGCGGGTCGCCGTGGGACTGCCCAGCACCATCGCCAAGGTGATGACCGTGCCGCTGGTCCGGGCATTTCGCTCGCGCCTGCCCGAGGCTTCGCTGTCGATCACCGAGGGCCTGTCGGCGGCGATGCACGACGCGCTGCTGACCGGCCGCCTGGACATCGCGCTGCTGTACAGCGCCACGCCGTCGGCCGAGGTGGAGATCTCGCCGCTGCTCGAGGAAGACCTGTTCCTGGTGGAGCGGCGGCGCGACAAGCCGTCGGGTCGCCCGATCACGCTGCGCGCGGCGGCCGGGCTGCCGCTGATCATTCCCAGCCGGCCCAACGCGATCCGGATGCTGGTCGAGGCCGAGATGGCGCACATCGGCTGCCGGCCGCAGATCGCGCTGGAGATCGACGGCGTGGCCGCGATCCTGGAGCTGGTGGCCGACGGCGCCGGCAGCGCGGTGCTGTCGATGAACGCGGTCGCCACGTCCGGCAAGCCGGCCGCCTTCTCGACCCGGCCGATCCATGCGCCGCGCCTGCGCAGCAAGCTGTCGCTGGCGGTCAGTGCGCGCCGCCCGGCGACGCTGACCCAGCAGGCCATGCTCGAGCTGATCCGCCAGACCGCCGGGGAGCTGTTCGAGCCGCGCCACTGAGCGTCGCCGTCGGGCGCCATCGCGGCGACGTCACATCGCGGCGACGTCGCGCCCCGCCAGGTCGCGGCGCCGTCGCGCTCCGTCACTGCGTGGGGATCTTCGAGCGAACGATCACCTCGCGCCAGCGCTGGATCTCGCCGGCCAGCAGCTCGCCCAGCTGCTGCGGCGTGCTGGCGCGCGCCTCGACGTGCAGCTCCTGCAGGCGCTTCCTCACCTCCGGGTTGTCCAGCGTCGCGCGCACGTCGCGGTTCAGCCGTTCGATCACGTCCGCGGGCGTGCCGGCCGGCGCGGCCAGCGCGTTCCACGACGCGACGTCGAACCCGGTGAGGCCGGCCTCGCGCAGCGTGGGCACCTGCGGCAGGCTCGCCGGCCGCTTCGCGCCCATCACCGCCAGCACCCGCACCGCGCCCGCGCCGACCTGGGGCATCACGGGTCCCAGGATCTCCACCGCTGCATCGACGACGCCGCCGCGCAGCGCGGTGATCACGGCCGGCGTGCCGTTGAACGGGACGACCTGCACGTCGATGCCCGCGCTCGCCTTGAACAGCTCGGCAGCCAGGTGCTGCGTGCTGCCGATGTTGACGGTGCCGACGTTCAGCGTGCCGGGATTCGACCGCGCGTGCGCCAGCAGGTCGGCGAGCGTGCGCAGGCGCGAGCCTTCGCCGGTGATCACCGCGATGTCGAAGAAGCCCAGCGTCGAGACCGGGGCGAAGTCCCGCACCGCGTCGAACGGCAGGGACCGGAACAGCCCCGCGCTGACCGCGGTGCCGTTGGACATCAGCAGCAGCGTGTGGCCGTCGGGGTCGGCCTTGGCGACGGCCTCGCCCGCGGCCACACCGCCGGCGCCCGGGCGGTTCATCACGACGACCGGCTGCCCGAGCAACTCGCCCAGCTTCTGCGCGACCGTGCGCGCGGTCAGGTCGGCGATGCCGCCCGCCCCGAACGGCACCACGATGCGCACCGGTTTCGACGGGAACGGCTGCGCGCACGCCAGCGTCGGCGCAAGACCCAGCCACCACATGCACAGCAGCGCCAGCAGCCGACCGCCCGGGTGTTTGATCACGCCCCTCACGCCCTTTGCCCCCTTTGCAGACCGCTCGAATCGTACCCCACGCGCACGCCCCGGAAGTCGGGCATCATGGACGCCGTCGTCGAATAACGGAGGAGACCCATGAGACGAAGCCTGCTGACACGCCTGGCCGCCGCGGCGCTCGCGTGGCTGCTGCCCGCAGCCGCCGGGGCGCAGGACTACCCCAGCAAACCCATCCGCATCATCTCGCCGAGCGCGCCTGGCGGGCTGACCGACATCGTGGCCCGACTGATCGGCGAGCGGCTCGGCGTGGCCTTCAAGGTGCCGGTGATCGTCGAGAACAAGCCGGGCGGCACCGGCGCGGTGGCGCTCGACGCCACGGCCAAGGCGCCGCCCGACGGCTACACGCTGGTGGTCGGGTTCGCGGGCGCCAACGTCATCTACCCGCTGCTCAACGACAAGCTGCCGTTCAACGCGCAGAAGGACTTCACGCCGATCACGCAGGTCAGCACGGGGGGCAACTTCCTGGTCGTGCACCCGTCGGTGCCGGTGAACAACGTCAAGGAGTTCATCGCCTACGTGAAGGCCCAGCCCAAGCCGCCGAGCTACGGCTCGTGGGGCAACGGCTCGGGCGGACACCTGGCCGGCGAGTACCTGAAGCTGCTGACCGGCATCGACATGGTCCACGTGCCGTACCGGTCCGTGACGGCGTTGGTCACCGACATGGTCGGCGGCCACATGCCGATCGGATTCCTGGACGCCACCAACACGATCGCCCAGGTCAAAGCCGGCAAGGTCCGCGCGATCGCGCAGACCGGCCCCACGCGGGCCGAGGGGCTGCCGGACGTGCCCACGATGCTCGACCAGGACGTGAAGTTCGGCGTCGGCGTGTGGACCGGCATCCTCGGGCCGGCCAACATGCCCAAGCCGGTCGTCGACAAGCTCAACGCCGAGATCGTGCGGATCCTGAAGGAGCCCGAGATCCGCGAAAAGTGGCTGACGATGTTCGGAAACTATCCCGCACCGACCACGCCGGCCGAGTTCGACAGGATCATCCGCGACGACTTCACGGTGTGGCGGCGCGTGATCACCGAGGGCAAGATCACGATGTAGCGCCGTGCCGCAGCGCGGCCCGGTCCCGCGCCGGCCGCCTGGCTAGCGCGGCCGGAACTGCTCGTCGACCTCGATCTGGTAGCCGATTGCCAGCCGGTTGGTCTGGTTGGCCAGCGCGACGATCGCGATCAGTTCGCCCAGCATCTCGTCGTCCAGGCCCTTGCCTCGCGCCGCGGCGGTGTGCGAGTGGATGCAGTACTCGCAGTTGTTGGTCATGCTGACCGCGATGTAGACCAGCTCCTTGGTCAGCGGGTCCAGCCGGCCCCCGGGGCCCATGACGGACTTGACCTGGTCCCAGACGCGCCGCAGCGTCGGCGGGTGCGCGGCCAGCGCCTTCCACATGTTGTTGACCCAGTCGACCTTGCGGGTCGCCATGATGTCGTCGTAGACGGCCCGGACCTCCGGGCTCGCGTCTGCGTATTCGGTCAGCCTGACCATTGCCATCGGAGGCTCCTTGCGCGCGTCGCGCGGGCTCAGGGTTTCAGGAACGGCGGTACGCGCAGCCCGGACCTGACCCGTGCGTCCAGGTCGGCCTCGGCGGCACGGACCTGCTGCAGCCGTTCGACCACCGCGTCGATCCGCTCGAGCGGCACGCACACGACACCGTCCTGGTCCCCGACGAGGACGTCGCCGCAGCCGATCGACACGCCCCCCACGACGACCGGCGCGCCGACGGTGCCCGGGCCCTGCCGCGCGGGCGAATTGGGGGTGACCCCGACGCAGAAGCAGGGCAGGCCGACCGCGCGGATGCCCGGCACGTCGCGCACGCAGCCGTCGGTCACGAAGGCGATCGCGCCGCCGTTGCGCGCCATGCCCAGCAGCAGGTCGCCGGTCACGGCGCACCCGGTGTGGCCGTGGCAGGCGGCAACGATCACGTCGCCCGGCAGCAGGTGCTCGAGCGTCGCGAACACCGCCAGATTGTCGGCCGGACCGGCGTCGCAGGTGATCGCGGCGCCGCAGAACACCGCCTGCTCGGGCACGACCGGCTTGATCCGGTAGTCGAGCGCGCCGGCGCCGCCCAGCGCGTCCACGACGAATCCGGTCGGCACGCCGCGAAGGGCCACCACCTGCTCGGGGCGCGGTCGGCGCAGCGGCAGCCACGCCTGGATCGGCGGCGCGTCGTCGATCACGGCGCCACCACCGACGCGGGGCGCCGCCCCAGCGAGAAGTCCACCAGACAGCCGAGCCCTTCGCGCGCGATCGCGTCGAAGCACTCGTCGGTCCAGCACAGCGCGTGCGGCGTGAGGATCACGTTGTCCATGGCCAGCAGCGGGTTGTCCGGCGCGATCGGCTCCTGCTCGAACACGTCGAGTCCGGCGCCGGCGATCGTGCCGCTGCGCAGGGCCTCGATCAGCGCGCGCTCGTCGGCGACCGGTCCGCGCGCCAGGTTCACGAAGTAGGCGCTGCGCTTCATCTGCGCGAACCGCTGCGCGTTCATCAGGTGGCGCGTGCGCGCATCGAGCAGCACGGCGGCCACGACGAAGTCCGACTCCGCCAGCAGCGTGTCGATGGGGACCTTGGACGCGCCGAGGTTCTCGACGACGCCGGCGTCGACGAACGGGTCGGCCGCCAGCATCCGCCAGCCGAACGGGCGGGCCAGCGCCAGCAGGTCGCGCCCGATGCCGCCGGCGCCCAGCACGCCCAGCGTGCGCGTCGTCAGGCCCTGCCCCATGTGCGCGGTCCGTTCGTGCCAGCGGCCGCTGCGCGTCAGCCGGTCCTTCTGGAACAGCCGCCCGGCCAGCGCCAGGATCATCGTCAGCGCGGCCACCGCCACCGGCCGGCGCACGGCGATCGGCGTGTTGGTCGTCAGCACGCCCTGCGCGGCCAGCGCCTTGACGTCGACCGAGTCGTACCCGACGCCGTGGCGCGCGACGATGCGTACGCGCCGGTCGGGCCTCGCGAAGGCGGCGCCGGGCACCCTCGGCGAATTCACGTACAGGCCGTCGTAGCGGGCCACGATGTCCGGCGTGATCTCGTCCACGGTCTCGGGCAGGTACTCCCATTCGATGGCCGGGTTGCCGGCCAGCACCTGCAGCGGGCCGGTGCCGAACGACGGCCCGCCCGCCGGCGTCACCAGGTCGCGGGTCAGGCCCCGGCGAAAGCTCCTCGCGGCGCCTCGTCGACCGCGCCGACCAGCTGCCCGACCGCCGCGCCCAGCAGGCCCGGATCGGTGCCCACCGCGATCATCGTGTACCCCATCGCGCGCACCCGCTCGACCCAGGCGCGGTCGGTGGCCATGAACCCGGCCGCCTTGCCGTGGCGGCGCGCGACCTCGGCCACGCGCCGCATCGCTGCGTCGAACCGCGGATCGTCGAACCGGGCCGGGATGCCCAGGAAGTTGGACAGGTCGAAGTGGCCGACCCACAGCACGTCGATGCCGTCTACGGCTGCGATCGATTCGACGTTGGCCAGTCCGTGCTCGGTCTCGATCTGGGCCACCACCAGCGTGCGCTCGTTGGCCCGCCGCACCTTGTCCGCGACGTCGCCGCCGGTGTAGTCGTCCTGCGCGAACCCGAACGCGGCGCCCCGCCGGCCCGCGGGCGGGTAACGGCAGGCCTGCACGATCGCGCGCGCCTGCTCGGCGGACTCGACCATCGGGACCATCACGCCCCGCGCGCCCAGGTCCAGGGAGCGCGCCAGCCACGTGTACTCGCCGCGCGGCACGCGCACCATCGGTTCGATCGGCAGGCCGCGACAGCTGGCGAACAGCCACTTCAGCGTCTCGAACCCCAGGCCGGTGTGCTCCATGTCGTAGAACACGAAGCGGCACCCGGCATTGGACAGGATTGTCGCCATGCCGGGTGAGAAGAATTCGAATACCATCGCACCGGCGACGGTGTGGCCGCGCAGCACGTCGGATTTGATCGCGTTGGCTCGCATGACGGGTCTCCTGCCGGTGGCAGGTCAGTGTAACCCGGCCCGGCGGGTCAGTTGACCCGCTGTGGCCCGGTCACTAGACTGCCCCCAAGGAGACGACACACCATGAAGTCCATTGTCCGGCTGGCCGCTTCGGCGGCCCTCGTCTGCGCAGTCGGCGCAGCCCATGCCCAGAACCTGTCGATCGCCACCGGCGGCACCGGAGGGGTCTACTACCCGCTGGGCGGCGGCATGGCCGCGATCCTGTCCCAGCACGTGCCCGGCATGCAGGCCACCGCCGAGGTCACGGGCGGCTCGGTCGACAACCTGAAGCTGATCAGCTCGGGCAAGCCCTACATCGGCCTGTCGATGGCCGACGCTGCGCTGGACGCCGCGCAGGGCAAGGACAAGTTCACCAGCGGCAAGGTGCCGGTCAAGACGCTGATGATCCTGTACCCGAACCGCATGCACGTGGTCACGGTCGAGGGCACCGGCATCACCCGGATGGCCGACCTCAAGGGCAAGCGGGTGTCCACGGGGTCGCCCGGCAGCGCCACCGAAGTGATGGCCTTCCGGGTCATCGAGGCGGCCGGCCTCGACAAGGACAAGGACCTCAAGCGCGAGCGGCTCGGCGTCGCAGAGTCGGTCAACGCGCTCAAGGACAAGAAGATCGACGCCTTCTTCTGGGTCGGCGGGCTGCCCACGGCGGCCGTGACCGACCTGGCCAACACGCCCGGCACCAAGATCCGGATGATCGACCATGCCGACACGGTCGCGGCGATGAACCAGAAGTACGGCAACCTGTACGTGCAGGACACGATCGGCAAGGACGTCTACAAGGGCATGGACGTCGACAACAAGCAGGCGACCGTCTGGAACATCCTGGTCGCGCACGAGAACATGGACGACAAGACCGCCTACGACATCGTCAAGACGATCTTCGACAAGCGCGACGACCTGATCGCGGTCCACAAGGAAGCCGCCGGGTTCAAGCTCGAGAACCAGAAGGCCGCGGCGTCGCCGATCCCGTTCCACCCCGGTGTGGTCAAGTACTTCGCCGAGAAGGGCGTGAAGCTGCAGTAGCCCCGCGAACCTGCCACCGCTGAATCGCCTCGAACTTGGCCGACACCGGCTTGGCCGACACCGGCGTCAGCGACGCCGCACTGCGCAAG
>CAYGZN010000020.1:11844-13853 GCA_964354355.1 uncultured Burkholderiaceae bacterium
CTTGGCCGACACCGGCTTGGCCGACACCGGCGTCAGCGACGCCGCACTGCGCAAGGCCGAGTCCTACGTCGAGGCCGAGGAGGGCGCCGCCAACCGGCTGGCCGGCGGGCTCGGGGCGTTCGTGACGCTGGCCGCGGTGGCGATGTCGCTGTTCCACCTGTACACGGCCTACGCGATCGTGCCGACCCAGACGCTGCGGCCCGTGCACGTGGCGTTCGTGCTGGCGATCACCTTCCTGCTGTTTCCGGTCGCCGCGCGCTTCCGGCACCGGATCATGGCCTGGGACTGGCTGTTCGCGGCAGCCGGCATCGTGATCGTGGCCTACATGCTGGCGGGCGGCGACGACTTCACCGACCGGAACACGATGCCGAACACGCTGGACATCGTCTTCGGGGTGGCGCTGATCGTGCTGATCCTCGAGGCGATGCGGCGCACCACCGGCTGGGTGATGCCGGTCATCACGATGTGCTTTCTGGCGTACGCATTCCTGGGACCGTGGCTGCCGGCGCCGTGGACCCACAAGGGGTACGAACTGGGCCGCGTCGTCGGCCACATGTACATGACGCTCGAGGGGATCTTCGGCGCGGCGATCGACGTGTCGTCGTCGCTGATCATCCTGTTCACGATCTTCGGTGCGGTGCTGCAGTACTCCGAGGCCGGCAGGTTCTTCATCGACTTCTCGTTCTCGGCGATGGGCGGCAAACCGACCGGCGCCGGCCGCACGGTGGTGCTGGCGTCGTTCCTGCTGGGGGGCCCGTCGGGTTCGGGCGTGGCGACCACGGTCACGCTGGGTTCGGTGGCTTACCCGATGCTCGCGCGGGTCGGCTACGAGCGCAACGCCGCCGGCGGCCTGCTGGCCGCGGGCGGCTTGGGGGCGATCATCTCGCCGCCGGTGCTGGGCGCCGCCGCGTTCCTGATTGCCGAGTTCCTGAAGATCTCGTACCTGGACGTGCTGCTGATGGCGGTGATCCCGACGCTGCTGTTCTACCTGGCGCTGTTCCTGATGGTCGAGATCGACGCGCGCAAGTACGCAATGGCCGACGTCACGTTCGATCGCCCGGTGGGCGTGTGGGAGCTGACGCGCACGTACGGCTTTCACTTCGTGTCGCTGGTGTCGATCATCGCGTTCATGCTGCTCGGCTTCTCGCCGGTGCTGTCGGTGTTCTGGGCGACGGTGCTGGCGGTGCTCACGAGCTTTCTGCGCGCCGACTGCGCGCTGCTGCCGCGCGACCTGTTGCGTGCGCCGCAGGGCCTGTGGCGCGGCCTGATGGGCTCGAAGCTGGTGCGTGCGCTCGAAGGCGGCTCGGTCGGCATGCTCAACGTGGGCACCACCTGCGCCGGCGCCGGACTGATCGTCGGCGTCGTCACGCTCACCGGGCTGGGGCTGAAGTTCTCGTCGATCATCCTGGCCTACGCCGGTGGCTCGCTGCTGCTGACGGCGGTCTACACGGCGCTGATCGTGTGGATCGTCGGGCTGGCGGTGCCGGTGACGGCCAGCTACATCATCTGCGCGGTCATCGCGGCGCCGGCGCTGATCAAGCTCGGCGTCCCCGATTTTGCGGCGCACATGTTCATCTTCTACTATGCGGTGCTGTCCGAGGTGTCGCCGCCGACGGCGCTGTCGCCGTTCGCCGCAGCCGCGATCACCGGCGGCGACCCGTACAAGACCACCCTGCAGAGCTGGAAGTACACGATGCCCGCGTTCCTCGTGCCGTTCGTGTTCGTGCTCGACCCGGCCGGCCAGGGCCTGCTGCTGATGGGATCCCTGGCGAAGCTGGCCGCGGCCGACTGGGTCTCGATCGCGGTCGTCACCGTCACCGCGGCACTGGGCATCGTCGCGCTGGCCGGCGGCCTTCAGGGCTGGTTGCTGCAGCGGACCTCGTGGCTGGAGCGGGGACTGCTGCTCGCGGCCGGCTTGATGCTCGTCTATCCGAATCGCTGGTCGGACATCGCGGGCGCGCTGCTGGTGATCGGCGTGGTGGCCGTGCAGTGGCGCCGCGGCCGGGGAC
>CAYGZN010000020.1:13953-16584 GCA_964354355.1 uncultured Burkholderiaceae bacterium
ATGTCGGTCGCGCTGGCCGTGGCCGCCGTCTGGGGCCGGATGACGATGCAGCGCCGCTGGCGGGCCTGGCTCAGCGAGAACGTGCTGCGCAACTGGATGACCGACGAACGCTGGAAGCGGCTCCAGTTCGCCCACGAGGAGCACGACAACCCCGAGTACCGCATCGCCGAGGACGTGCGCATCGCGACCGACGCACCGGTCGACCTGGCGGTGGGCCTGCTGACGTCGCTGCTGACCGCGCTGACCTTCATCCACGTGCTGTGGACGGTCGGCGGTGCGTTCGAATTCCAGCTCGCCGGTGCGCACGTCACTCTGCCCGGCTACCTGGTGATCGGTGCGGTTCTGTACTCGGTGGCCGTCACCGGGGGAATCGTGCTGATCGGGCGCGACCTGACCGCGGTCATCGAGTCCAAGAACCGCACCGAGGCGCAGCTGCGGGCAGCGGCGGGGCATCTGCGCGAGACGGGCGAGGGCCTGGCGGTGCCGGCTGAATTCGCGCTCGAGCAGCGCGGCATCCTAGAGGCCCTTCGGCAGGTGATCGCGGCGTGGCGCGCGCTGTGCACGCAGCTGATGCGCACGACGATCGTGTCGCACTCCCACTTCGTGCTGGCCCCGGTCGTCGGGCTGGCGCTGGCCGCGCCGAAGTACCTGGCCGGCGACATGAGCCTGGGCGAGGTCACGCAGGCGGGCGCCGCCTTCGTGCTGGTGTCCGGCGCCTTCAACTGGATCAGCGACAACTACCAGCGCCTGGCCGACTGGATGAGCTCGGCACATCGTGTCGCGCACCTGCTGCTGTCGCTGGACGAGATCGAGCGCGGGTGACGGCGTCGGCACCGACGGGACACCGGCCGTGTTCGTCTGGTGTACGCTTGCGCGAACGGGTTGACCCGGAGCCCCTCGATGACGACCGTCCTGTCCCACCCCGAGCGCGACAAGGCCTGGGCGATGCCGCTGCAGGACATCGACGTCAGCAAGGGTTACCTGTTCGAGCAGGACCTCGTCGGCTTCTACTTCGAGCGGCTGCGCAAGGAGGACCCGGTCCACCACGCGGTCAGCAAGCGCTACGGGCCGTACTGGTCGGTCACCCGCTACCAGGACATCATGTCGGTCGACGTCGACCACGCGAGCTTCTCGTCCGAGGCGAGGCTGGGCGGCATTTCGCTCGCCGAACGTCCGGCAGCGGAGATGTTCCCGAGCTTCATCGCGATGGACCCGCCGCGGCACGACGAGCAGCGCAAGACCGTCAGCCCGATCGTGGCCCCGGCCAACCTGGCGGTGCTCGAAACGACGATCCGCGAACGCGCCTGCCGGATCCTGGACGGCCTGCCGATCGGCGAGCCGTTCGACTGGGTGCAGCGGGTGTCGGTCGAGCTGACCACGCAGATGCTGGCGACGCTGTTCGACTTTCCGTTCGAGGAGCGGCGACTGCTGACCTGGTGGTCGGACATGGCCACCGGCGACCCCGACGGCAACGGCCCGGTCTCGTCGTGGGAGATGCGGCTTGCCGAACTGGGCAAGTGCCGCGACTACTTCACCCGTCTGTGGAACGAGCGCGTCAACGCGCCGCCGCGCGCCGACCTGATCTCGATGCTCGCGCACGCGCCGGCCACGCGCAACATGGGGCCGGACGAGTTCCTGGGCAACCTGATCCTGCTGATCGTGGGGGGCAACGACACCACGCGCAACTCGATCAGCGGCGGGCTGCTGGCGCTGAACCGCTTTCCCGCCGAGTACGACAAGCTGCGCGCGGACCCGGCGCTGGTCGCCAGCCTGGTGCCCGAGATCATCCGCTGGCAGACGCCGCTGGCGCACATGCGGCGCACGGCGCTGCGCGACGTGCAGCTGGGCGGCAAGCAGATCCGCAAGGGCGACAAGGTCGTCATGTGGTACCTGTCGGGCAACCGCGACCCCGATGCGATCGAGCAGGCCGACCGCTTCATCGTCGATCGGGCCCGCCCGCGCCAGCACGTGTCGTTCGGCTTCGGCATCCACCGCTGCGTGGGCAACCGGCTGGCCGAGCTGCAGCTGAAGATCCTCTGGGAAGAGATCCTGAAGCGCTTTCCACGCGTCGACGTGGTCGGTGAGCCGGTGCGCACGAAGTCCAACTTCGTGCACGGCTTCACGACGATGCCGGTGGTGATTCCGGCGCGCTGCAGCTGACGCGTCGCGCAGCTAGTCCTTGCGCGCGGCGAGCTCGGCGCCGTAGCCGGCGTACGAGTCCTTCAGCGTCGCGTGGTTGAGCAGCATCTCCGCCAGGAGCCGCTTGCCGGCCGCGTCGAAGATCCGCGTGCGGACCCAGTACGACTCGGTGCGCCGGCTCTGCGACAGCGCGGCGATCTCGCGGCGGATCAGGTAGTCCTCGCCGACGAACAGCGGCCCGTCCACCATGCGGATCTCCTGGTCGGCGAACAACCCGACCGCCGGCCCCTTGACCGGGAACTTCGCCTTGCGGTTCGAGTACTCGGCCAGCACGCTGACCATCTCCAGCGGGATGATCGGGCGGCCCCAGGGTGAGGACGCAGCGTCGCGATACCACGGCGACGGTTCGGTGATCACGGCGAGCTTCTGGTTCAGCGAGAACGGATACAGGGCGCCCATGTGCTGGTCCGGATCCATCCGGACCCGCTCGTC